>NZ_JBJJLR010000044.1:0-46528 GCF_046230975.1 Pseudomonas sp. KCJK9058 | reverse complement strand
TACCCAGCCCGTGCTCTGGCCGGACAGGTAGCGCTCACGGCGGTGGTAGTCCTCCAGCCCTTGGTAGCGCAGCTCCTTGTAGAGGCCCGCGCCGACGTGCTCATGAATGACCAGCTTTTCGCCCAGAGTGCCTTTCATGAACACGTAGACATAGCCTGGGCGCAAAGCGCGGAGGGTGTAGGCCGAGTGCTGCAGCGGGGCGAAGCCTTGTTCCAGGTTGAAGCCTGCATCGGCATAGCGGCAGGCGGGGGCGTCGCCGGTGCGGGGTACGATGGCGTAGCGCACTGGCAGGATGGGCACACGTGCGCTGCAGGCAGGGCCGGAGGTGGCGCTGCTGACGGAGGCGTTAGTCATGGGCAGGTGCCTTGCTTTCGACCAGAGCCTGGAGCTCGCGAAGGCGGGCCTGGGGCGACTCTTCGAGGTTGGTGTAGATTTTTCCCGCCTTGTCATTGCTTATCAGCCACATGTGCCCGGCTATCAGCCGAATGAATTGGCCCGCAACTTCCTCGCTCCGGAAATTGAGGGCTGTCAGTTGCGGCAGGAGTGTTTCTATCCATAGGCGTATGTCCGCCAAGGTATGGTTGGCATGGGGCGGCATGGCCAAGACCTCATGAGCCAATGAGAGGACAAAGTGCTCGTGCATGCCTGCTTGCAGCCGATCAAGTTCAAGCTGCTGGAGGGTCAAAGGCAGCTCTGATTTTGAGCGGGCAGCAATCGGCTTGTTTTCGTGTGTTTTCCACTCATGAGCCGGCCCCCAGTTGACTCGCCATGCCAACCGAGACACTGGGCCAAGCCATACCTTGCGATGGTTGTCGTCCAGCGCATTCAGCCAGGCTGCAAGATGGTCCGGTGTGACATGGTGAGTGGCAACGCTCTGATCAGGGAGCACGACCTGCACCAGGCTGGTGAAGTGGTCTGCCAGCGCTGCCAGGCCAACCTCGGCATCCAGCGCGATAGCTCCACCGATAGGCATCCAGGTCGTGATTGCATGGGCAAGCAGCTCGTGAGCGTCTGCAATGTCCACCAGCAAAGGCCCAAACTCATGACGGTCATCCAGGGCGCTGTTCTTCCATAACCATGCCTTTTGAGTATTCCGGCTGACAGCGTTGATAAGCTCGAGTACCGATGGGGCATAAGCAGGAACCAGTTCACCTTCCTGCGGGATGGGCCGATAGGCCCAGTGCTCGATTGCCCTGGTCATGAGCAGCAGAAAGCGGCAGTTGTGAGCAAAGTCTTCGCTGCGCGGAGCAGGTGATGGCGTTGTAGTCATTGGCCTGGCCCTCGGATACAGCGGCAATCGGGCAGGGGGCAGGTACCATCAGGGCGGCGCCCACACAAGCGCTCCAGAGGCTTGCCGGTGTTCGGTGCACTGCTGATGGAAAAGGGGCTTGTCGTCCCATTTGCCGACTTGAGCATCTGGCCGGTGATGCGAATCGTCGGGCTGTCCAGGGTGATGCCCGTTTCGTCGATTCGAATGGAGCCACCAGGGCCTTGGATGACCACGGATTCCGAGGCTCGAAGCTCATAACGGCGAGTACGTCTGCGGATATCCCCACGGGCTTCCAGCTCGGCATGCCCTTCGACCCGTTGCTCGAAGTTGCCACCGATACGGGTGTGGTGATTGGCGGCGATCTGGTCGTGACGGTGATTGCCGATGTTTTCGATACGGTCCTTGGCGATCCTGATCGTGTGGTTTCTGCCGATGTCGAGCGCGGCGTCCTGCCCGATGGTGATGTGCTCGTCATTGCCAACCGTTTCCGTACGGTCGTGGCCGATCAGGATCGATTCGTCGTGATCGACCTGCTCTTTGCGGTCATTGCCGACCTGCGTAGTCTCATCGTGCTTGACCACATTGTTCTGGTCCCTCTGGGCATGAATGAACACTTCCTCCTGGCCCAGTTCGTCCTCGAAGCGCAGCTCGTTGAAGCCATCGCCCTTGTGGGTCTGGCTCTTGATGGTCATGCGGGTCTTGTGACGGGGAAGGTCGTACGGTGGCAGCTGGTTACCGCAGTAAGTACGGCCGGTGATCATCGGCTGGTCGGGGTCGCCGTTGACGTAGTGGATGATCACGTCCTGGCCAATCCGTGGGATGGCCATCGAGCCCCAGCTGCCGCCGGCCCAGCCTTGGGATACGCGTACCCAGCAGGAACTGAACGCGTTGTCCTGGCTTTCTCTGTCCCAGGGGAAGCTGACCTTGACCCGGCCCCATTCGTCGCAGTAGATCTCTTCACCGGGCGGCCCCACCACGGTGGCCATGTGCGGGCCGTCAACGCGTGGTTTGGGCAACGGGGCTGGGCGCCACTCGGTTCTGCCTGGCACCAGTACCGCCTTTTGCTCGTAACGTGTGCCCTGGTCGGCCCCGGCAGCTTCTTCCTGCAGGCTGGTGAACTGGCTGCCTTCGTGGCGAACCGTGCTGACCCGCCAATGCACATTCAGGTCTTCGCGCGGGTGGCCGGTCAGGGTGAAGCTCAGGCCTGGTTGCAGGCGCACATCGTCGCCTTGCACTTGGGCAATACGCACGTCATGGCGCAAGCCGGTGATGCGGTTTTCGGTGAACGGCTTGCCAACGGCATCGCGTTTGTAACGGCCGGGGTAGTCGAAGCACTCATAGTCCGTGGACTGGTGCTCAAGATACGGGCCCGAGGCCCTGTGTTCCTGACGATAGGCCGGGTGGGTGAAGGTGTAGTCGCGTTGAACCTGCCGTGCAGTACGCACTTGTTCGCTGTAGCGCAAGCGCCGTAGGCACGGTTGAGGCTGGTCGCCGCCGTGGTTGGAATGGTACAGCACGGTGTCCGGGGCTGACGGTTCACGCTCACGGTAGAAGCCTTCGGCGTCGTCCTCGTGTTTGATGACACCGTGACTTATCAGACCGAGTGACTGCAGTCTGTCGGTGATGATCAGCTTATGGCGTTTCTCATTGTGCTCGAAGCGGTAGACGAAGCCTTCTTCGGCCGCCAGGCGGGCGATGAAGTCGAGGTCGGTTTCGCCGGCTTGTACGCAGAATTCGCGCACCTGGTGGTCCAGGCTGGCGCGTAGTTCGTACTGGTCGATGCCCTGGCGCTTGAGCATCAGTTCAAGAATTTGCGGCACGGTCTTCTGCTGGAAGATGCGCCAGTTCGAACGCAGGCTGGCACGGGCCAGCTGTGGCTCGATCAGCGCGTCATAGTAGGTGCGGTAGAAGCCACTTTCCGCTTGGCTGAAACGACTGACCAAACCGTGCACGTAGCGTACTGGGCGTCCGCCTTCCCAGATGGTGAAGAGCACCGGTTTGTCGAGCAGGTGGCCGAAGTCGATATCGTTCTCGAAGCTGATCAATTTCAGCTCCAGTTCGAAGGGTGTGCTGATCCCTTCTCGTAGTTCGAACGACACCACTTCGAACTCAGCGTTGCCAACGAGTGCCTCAAAGCTGTAGCGCAAATCAGATTGGCTAGGCATAAAAGATCCTTGTCCGCCGTCTGAATCAACACAAAGCCCGGGCGGGCATGGCCTGCCCGGGGCATTTGCACAGGTCAGGCGGCGGGTGCGCGCCAGTCGTCAGAGCCTTCGGTATTGGCTACATCGTGAGCCCACGTGATCTTTCGATACGCCAGCGATACTTCAACCAGCTGGGTGTAGTTTTCATTGTCTTTGTCGAGTGCGTGGGGAAGCACGGTATTGATGCTGACGATGGTGGCGTCTTCGAGCATGGTGGTGAAAAAATGCTCTTGTTTGCCTTCCGACGAGGTGCGATACCAGCTGATCTCGACCGTTGGCAGCATTTCGCCGGTGGCAAGTGCCTGATACATCAGGGGCGTAGCTTTGTTCAGTGAACTGGTGAATATGAAAGGCTTATGCACGCGCTGGCCACTCGGTTGACCGCTCTGGGGGTCAGTGGGCGTAGTCACCTCATGCTTGATTTCCTGAACCAGAATCTGATCTTCATGGCCTTGTTGGAACACGTTGCCGACGGAGTCAGCGGTGAAGGCGCCAGCGGTGATGTTGCCTTGGGTCTGGCCTACGATCTTGATGTAAGCGGGTGTTGGCATGGCAGTTACTCCTGCGTCCATGTGGGTAAAGCACGCGCACCACGGGTGGCGTGGCCATCGGAAACGATGGGCTTGTCAGCGAGGCAAAAACCTCGCGAATTCGTTGAATTCAGTGGTGCTGTGTCACGGTTGGCTATTGCTGCAAGATGCCGTTCAGCGACTCCAGCACCTCGGTGGTGATCAGGTGCAGGCGGTAGCTGTAGATCCCGTAGGCCACCGCCATGGCGATGGCGGAAATCACCAAGGGGCTCCACCAGGGCCATTGCCGGTTCATGCGGAAGTTGCGTGGGGCCACATTGGCGTAGGGGTCGCAGACTTCTTCGGGGGTGGGGCCGCGCAGTTCGCGGATGATCCCGTGCAGTTGGTGAATCAGTGCGTTGAGTGTTTCTTCGCCTTTCGGCGCGAGCGCGTACTTGCCCTTCAGCCCAAGGCACAGGGCGTAGTACATGAACTCCAGTACGTCCTGGTAACGCTTGGGCTCCTGCATCAGGCGGGTAATCACCGTGAAGATTTTTTCCCCACCCCAGGTCTCGTCGTGGAAGATGCTGAGCAGCGGCTCCTGGCTCCAGCAGCTGCTCTTGCCCCAGGGGCGCTCCATAACGGCTTCGTCTATGAACAGGCACAGACCGTAGGAGTACGCCAGCAACTGAGCCGGCTCGTAACCGTGCTGGCGCATTTCTTCCTGGATGTTGTCGATCTGGCTGCGCACTTGCTGGTGCACGTCCTGGATGTTTGGCAGCTCGTCCAGCGTACGCAGGCGTATGACCAAGCCGAACAATGGCGATGCGGCATCCAGCATCAGGTTGGCGAAGCCGCCCCGCAGCTGAAACTCCGGGTCAGCGGGGTAGCCTTCGGAAACGGGCTCAGGCTCAGGTTTGTCCGTGGATACTTGCGCATTGGTTGCCGCAGCCCGGGGGGCGAGTACTGGCTTTTCAAGGGTTGAATCAAGCGCGTTGACTGCAGCGTTGTTTTCATCGGTGGGCGTATTGTTGTCATTTCCCATGTCACTCACTCCTGATCGCCCAGAACTGCAGTTCAAGCCCTGGGAAGTCGCCCGCAATGTGGATGCCGAAGCCATTCGCCTTGCTCATGCACGCCCAGGCCGGGTCACGTCGGTCCAGCTCGAAGTAGCTGAAGCCCGCATGGAAGGGCAGGTCGCGGGGCGCCACGGGTAATGGCAACAAAGGGATGCCCGGCAATTGCAGCGGCACCAGGTCATTCAGTGACTCAAGCGAGGTGATCTTGGCTTTCTGGATGAACATCTGGCGCAACGCCTGTGGTGGCATGCTGGCGCGCACGGCGAGGATGAAGTCGGCTTCGTCGATCAGCCGGCGGTCTTCCAGCGTGGTCGTCATCACGCCGAATTGTTCGCTCTCCAGCGGTAGTGAAACAGCGCGTGGCCGCAAGACGGTGCTCAGAGACCGACGCAAGGTGTCTTCCAGTGGTTTGAAAGAGGTGCGCAGCGCGGTGTGGTGATAGGCGGGGTACTCCTGCGGCAGCCTGTTCTGGTCGGTGAAGGTGACGAATTCGCCGCAGGCCTGGCTCATGCACAGGTACAGCTGTTCGGGGTGCGTTTGCGCTTGCCTGGCCAGATGCTGGAAGCATGGCCACCAACGGTTCATGGCCTGCAGCAGGTTGAAGTCGCGAATGTCGGCGATCCCGGACTGGCCCGATGCACCAATCCGCGTGGCGAGGCCGCGCGCCCGCTCGCGCAAGGTATGGGTGATTTCTTCAAGAAACCGCTGCAGCGCTGGCACCGCCCGCACCGAAACGCTGGTGGGGTAGAACGCTTCGTCCAGTTGCAGGCTGCCGTCGGGGCGCCGTTCCAGAATACGTGCCAGGGCCAGGCGGGTGTAGGCGCTGCTGTCTTCGGTCTTGCGTTTGAGCTGCAGGTTGGGCACCGCAAGGTCTACCTGCACCAGGTCACCGTCAGCGGTGTGGGTATCCTTGATTTCCTGTGCCTGGGCGGTATAGCGGAAATTGGCTGCATTGTCGGGCCAGCTCACTTCGCGGCCGCCATCTGTGCGCAGCGGCAGGCACAGATACACCTCACTGTCTTGGCACGCGTCGTCGCCGATTTCCAGCGGCGGCGGTGGCGGAAGGTCGGCGGGAATGTCGAACACCGTGCCGTCCGGCATTACACCTCGCGCCCGGGTGATGGCGACTTTGCCCAGACTCAGGTATTCGTCGTTCAACTGAAGTTCGCTGAAGCCGTAGAAGGCTGCATTGAGGCTGGCGAGGCGCTGGTGCAGGGCTGCTTCGCTGGCCCTTGTCGCCTGCTGGAAATGCTGTGGTTTGACGAACAGGCCTTCGGGCCAGAGAACGGGATTGCGTGAACTCATGGGCGCTCCGTGTCAGCGTGAGTAAGCAGGAAGGGCAAAGGGTGTTGAGGCGCCATCAGTCTTCTTCCTTGAGCACGATGTGCGTGTCGTTGACCAGCACCGACAGCATGATCTGGCGGCCACGCGGCGGAATGCGCAGAACTTGCCGCCAACTGGCGTTTTCATGCCCTCGGTAATCGGCAATCACCGCGACGAAGCGGGTTTCGGCGTGGATAGGCTCGAACGGGATGTACTTGAACTGGCCAGGGCGCAGCAGGTAATCGTCACTGCGGATGTAGGTGCTGCGCAGCGCTTTGGCCGGGTCCTGCTCCAGTAGCTGGTACACGGTGTTGCGCAGCAGTGAGTCGTCGCGCAGTTGCAGGATCGTGATGGCAATGGGCGTAGCGACCAGCGCTGAGGCAGCGCTTGTGGTGCGCGGCAAGGTCAACGCCACTTGAGGGTCGTCGTAGCTGCCGGGGCCGCTTTCTTCCAGGGGCGAGCGCGCCGGGTCGCTTTCGTCTCCTTCGTCCAGCTCGACGGGGGACATGGCCGGGAATTGCGCTTGCAGGTATTCGAACAGAACCCCGATTTTTTCGGTCAACGCATAGGGGTCGCCAGCACTCAGGGTTACAGCGTAGGGGCTGGGCTCCAGGGCGCTATCCTGTTCGGCTGCGACGTCAAGGCTGTTCGGATTGCCGTTGAGGGTAGGGCTGGCATTGATGCTGAATGCGACCTCGGTCGGGTGATCCTTGGGCGGCCCAATGGGCAACGAGTGGTCCATGGCCACCTGGCTCATTCTGCTCAAAGAGGTACAGCCGGTGGGCACGACCAGCGCAAGCAGCAGGGTGGCGAGCAGAAGTGGATGAGGCTTCATGGGTATGCTCCGGCAATCAGGCGCTGCAGCGGGCTTTCTCGGAGTGCCCCTTCACCGTCTGCTGCGTCCAGCGCTGCCAGAGGGTCATTCCCCATGGCTGCTTTGAAGACCGAGGAGATCTCGATGGCTGGTTGGGGGGCAGAAGGCTGTGCCGGCCAAGCGGGTGCAGGCGCTTCCGCTATCAGGCGGTCGAGCACCCTCGGGTCCGGGTTGAACAGGTCCTCCAGCGAGCGCGTGCAGGCCTGATCCTGGGTGTACTGAACCTGTAGCCGATAGGTACCAATGAGAAGCTGGTCACCCTCAACCAGGCGTCTGGGTGGAAGCGGCCCCAGGCTGTTGGCACTGCCATTGAGGTAGGTGCGGTGGCAGTGGTCGATCACACAGAAGCTGCCTTCGATCCAGCGGATTTCGCAGTGGATGGGCGCAACGGTCTGATCGCGGTCATTGATCTGCCAGTTTGCTCGCCCGCTGCCGATGGTGCCGCCCTTGCAATCGAACAGGTGCCGAGCAGTAACGCCGTGCTGCAGTTGGTCGAGGTTGGTGATGCTCAAGGTGACTGTGTTCATGAGCGCCCCCGGATGCGTACAACCGGGCTGATCTGGCCATGCCGGTCGTCGACGAAGCTGGTCCAGCCCAGGTATGCGCCCTGGCTGCGGTGCAAGCAGAAGGGGGACAACGCGCTCGGCTTAAGGCGCAGTTCCAAGTCGTAGGCCAGCCCGTCACGCAGCAGAAAGTCGATCAGTGCACGCAAACGGCCGAAGTTGATGCCGCTGGGCAGCAAGTCCCGCAGCTGTGTCTGGTCGAGTTCGCTGATCACGATGGTGAACTTGCTGCTGCGAGTGCGCGTGCGGCTGCCGATCATGAACGTGCTGCCCAGCTGGCCGTTGGTCCGCCCCAGCCTTGCAAGCTGCCTGGACGGCGTGACGACTGATCGCGTCTCGAACTCGCGGATGTGCACCTGCTTGAGGTCGAAGCAGTGCGCAATGATGCCGGCCACAGTGCCCGGCGCACGGCTGCGGCTGGCGATCACGCCGGCAAAACTGAGCAGGCGGCTCCAGGGCAGCGCCGTGTCCCCTCGCAACTGCTTGTCGTTAAGCCCCAGCAGGGCAAACACGTACTGCGAGAACCCGTCACTGGCACCTGGCTGGAAGCGGATGTAATAGCGGTACTTGCGCCAGATACGGTGCAACAGGCTGAGCAGGTAGTGGTTGAAGAAGTCGAAGAAGGCCGGCCGTACACCGATGCCATGCGCATGTTCATACGCCACCTGTTCCAGGTAATAGGTGGGCAATGGCGAATCGGTGCCGTGCAACCCCAGGAATGTGGCAATGATGCGGTAGCGCGCTTCCTCAGCGGGCATCCGCTGGGCTTTGTACACGTCCGAAACAGGGAAGGTCAGCCGTGGGTCGCAGGCCAGGCGCACGCGCCGCCGGGTGGCCTTGTCCGGCCAACGGGGTTCCAGGTCATCGCCATGCAGCCCGTGCAACCGCTCCAGCAACTGGAAGAAGTTGTACTGGTGCGCTTCGCAAAGCAGCTTGTCGGCTAGATCAGCGGTTGCTTGCCGGTCTGTATTGGCCATGTGTAGTGCTCGTTATTGGTGGTGTTGATCACTTCCAGCTGGTGGAAGGAATTGATGCTGGCGTACAGGGCGAAGAAATGAGCGAGCACACAGCTGAACAGGTACAAGTCGCCTTCGCAGAGGAAGGCGGTCTGGTCCAGTTTCAGCCGGGTGTGCAGGCCGCGAATGGGTTGCCCCTTGATCAGCCAATCCATGGGCTGCGTATGAATGTCGCGCATACCCTCCAGGCGTTTACGGGTGGTGCGGGCCTGCTGGATGTCGTGCAGGGCCATGAAGTCGTAGGCGCGGATCACCGCTTTCAGCGGCTCTACCGAGAGCAAGGACAGGTAGTTGAGCGACATGTTGGAGATCAATGCCCACTGCAACTGGCCGTCCAGCACCGGGCGACAGGGGCGGGGGGGTGTACAGGGATTGGTGTAGGTGGCCAGAGGGGGGGTTAGGTCGGGGAGAACGTTGATGTCATCCAGTCCCCGCGCCAGCGGGAGGTGCCCATTAGTGCAAAGGAGGTCGGGGGACGCGGTTTCCAGCTCGCCTATGTAGCTGTTGGCGTCGGCGCGGACGAAGGCGATTCGATGCATGACGCCATTGCCGTGCAGGCACTCTTCCAGCTGGCAGCGGTAATACAGCGCCGTGCGCCCCTGGACGTGCTCGATTTCATGGGCGAATGACTCGAAGGGACGGAAGGTCCGAAGGTGCTCACCGGTGTTCCCGTCAGTCGTCGTTCGGGTGCTGATCACCTGGTCGACACTGAAGATTTCGTAGCCGTACGGCGCTGTGCCCTTGGGCTTCAGTGGAACCATGGCGTCCTTGCCGGACAGGTCGATGGGCTCGGCGCTGTGCTGGAACAGGTTGACCGCAGGTGCGCAGAACAGGTTGAAATCTGCTTTGTCGACACGCAGCGAGTCGGGTAGCTGGCGCGTGAAGTGAAATTCGAGGTTTACCTGCTGGCTGTCATGAGCTGGCCAGATCTTTTCAAGCCCAGTAACGCTGAAAAAGTGGAAGCGTTGGGGGAATGCGAAGTATTCCTGCAGGATCCGGTAGCCATCAAAGACGTTCTGTGGGTAAGGCAGCAAGGCGTCGTTGGGGCTGAACCCTGGGAATGCGATGCTGTTTGCCGGCAGCCGACGAACCACGTCATTGATGGTCACGCTGACATGCTTGAGGTATTGGGAAACCCACAGGTAAAGCGTGCGGGCGGTACGAGTATCGCCGCTGAGGTAAAAGTCGAGGCTGGTACAGCCCAGGCTGTTCAACGGCCGCTCGGCCAGTGATTGAAGGCCGATGCAGATCACAGAACTGTCGGATGTCTGGGTGGCTGCCACCGTGTCGATCTCGAACGGATGAATGTTGACCGCTGTGCAGGTGCGGAACTCGCAGGCCACGCCGTCTACCGGTTTCGAGAACAGCCGCGACCCCTTTGGGATGCGCTGTGACTGGCTGAGGGATTGCCTCACCGGGCTGAACTTGATGATCGTCGCGCTGGGCAGCGGCCGCAGGTAGTTCGGCCAGAGCAACTGCAGCATGGGATGGGTCAGCTCTGGCAAGTCGTCTTCCAGCTTCAGCCGTAGCTTGGCGGTCAGGAACGCAAAGGCTTCCATCAGGCGTTCGACATCGGGGTCGCTGGCACCTTTGCCAAGCAACCGCGCGAGTTGTGGGTTGTCCTTGGCAAAGTCGTTCCCCAGTTCGTGCAGGTAACGCAGTTCTTCGCTGAAACGGTCTCTCAGTGACATGGGTCACCTCACGCGCGTGTAGCGGTTGTGCCCATCGACCAGCAGCTCGAGTTGCAGCTGCTCTGCGTGGTTGTTGACCTGTACCAGGCAATCCAGCCTGAAATGCAGCTCCAGCGGGGCATGGGTATCGGGCACTGCGTTGAGCGTGCGTACCTGTATGCGCGGCTCGAAGCGCTGGAGTGTGCGGCGGATATCCGCGCTCACCTGCACAAGCAAGTCGCCGTTGCTCACGTCATGCCCGTTGAAGTCGCGCAGGCCCAACTCAGGGCTGCTCTGGGAGCACCCCTGGCGGGCATTCAGTAGCGTTTCGAGGTGGCGCTTGATGGCGGCGAACTTGTGGGAAGCGCTCTCGCGTCGGGAGGCCTCTCGGCGGGTGCACTGGTCCACCATCAGGCGATCAAAAAGACCACTCATTGCGTATCGAGCCGCCCGACCAGGGAAATCTCGAAGTTCGCGCCCATGTACTTGAAGTGCGGACGTACGGCGAGCGAAACCTGGTACCAGCCCGGGTCACCCGCAACATCCGAGACCTCAATACGGGCGGCACGCAGCGGCCGGCGGCTGCGAACGTCGGCAGACGGGTTCTCCTGGTCGGCGACGTACTGCTTGATCCATTTGTTCAGCTCGGACTCAAGGTCACGGCGCTCTTTCCAACTGCCGATCTGCTCGCGCTGCAGCACCTTGATGTAGTGGGCGAGCCGGTTGACGATGAACAGGTAGGGCAACTGGGTACCCAGCTTGTAGTTGGTCTGTGCCTGAAGCCCCTCAGGGGTTTTCGGGAAGTGCTTGGGCTTTTGTACCGAGTTGGCGGAGAAGAACGCGGCGTTGTCGCTGTCTTTGCGCATGGTCAGGGCGATGAAGCCCTCTTCGGCCAGTTCGAATTCCTTGCGGTCGGATATCAGCACCTCGGTAGGAATCTTGGCCTGCAACTGGCCCAGGGATTCGTACAGGTGGACCGGCAAGTCTTCGACAGCACCGCCGGATTGGGGGCCGATGATATTCGGGCACCAGCGGTAGCGGGCGAAGCTGTCGTTGATGCAACTGGCTAACAGAAAAGCAGAATTGCCCCACAGGTAGTTGTCGTGCTGCCCGGCGATGCCTTCGTTGTAGTTGAAGCTCTCGATCGGTTGTTCCTGCGGGTGGTAAGCGGAGCGAAGCATGAAGCGCGGCCCGGTCAGGGCGACGTGGCGGGCGTCTTCGCTTTCACGAAAAGCGCGCCACTTGGCATGCCGAGGGCCGGCGAAGAGGTCTTTTATTTCCTTGAGGTTAGGCAGCTCCTCGAAGCTGTTCAAATTGAAGAATTCGGGGGCAGGTGCAGCAAGAAAAGGGGCATGGGACATGGCGCCAACGGAGGCCATGTAACTTAGCAACTTGATGTCAGGGGAAGAGGGGCCGAAGTTGTAGTTGCCTACCATGGCCGCAACCGGCTCTCCCCCGAATTGGCCATAACCCGCGGTGTAAACATGCTTGTAGATACCGCTGCAGGTAATGTCAGCAGCATTTTCGAAGTCGTCGAGCAGGTCCTCTTTCGTGATATGCAAGACTTCAAGCTTGATGTTCTCCCTGAAGTCCGTGCGGTCGACCAGAAGTTTAAGGCTGCGCCATGATGATTCAAGCTGCTGGAACTCAGGCTGATGCAGAATGGCATCCATCTGATTGCCGAGCATTCGGTCGATCTCGGCAATCATCTGGTCGGCTCGGTGCTTGTTGATCAGTTGATCTGGGTCATTGCTTTTGAGTATTTCGGTGATGAAGGCAGATACGCCCTGCCTGGCAATCTGGTAGCCCTCCTGGGCAGGTACCAGTTTGGTTTCTGCCATGATCTGGTCGAGCAGGGTGGCATTGCTCAATGTGTCGGCCGTTGCGTCTGTGGTGATGGCGGTGCTGCTTGGCTTGGGCATGTGGACGCTCCGTTGTCTCAATCTTGTTCTGGCGCCTCGAGCACCAGGTCCAGTTCTTGGGCGAGCTGCTTACGCGCCTGCTCGTTGTTAAGCAGGTGCTGCAATTGCTTGCGGAAGGCCGGGACGTTACCCAGCGGGCCTTTCAGGGCGACCAGTGCTTCGCGCAGCGCCAGCAGCTTGTTCAGCTCGGGCACCTGGCGCGCGATCCGGTCCGGCCCGAAATCGTTGATGGACCTGAACTGCAGGTGGACGGCCAGCTCGGTATCCGGGGCGGTGCCAAGCCTGGACGGTACCGTTACGTCCAGGCTCACGTTGGCGTCGTTCAACACGCTGTTGAATGTATGTTTATCGATGCGCATGACCTGACGGTCCTCAAGCGCACGGTTGTCATCCAGGCCGAAGTCGCCCAGCACCAGCATCTTGTGCGGCAGCTCCACCTCAGCCTGCTCATCGCTGGTAGCGGGGACATACTTGATATTGACGCGTTCTTTCGGCGCAACGGATCCCGTATTTTTAGACATCGGTACGCAACTCCCTGTTGGGCTGTAGGATGTTCAGGTGCTAGTTGTGTTTATTGTTGTCTCGGTCTTGTAGGAAGATTCCCACATATGATTAATGGGTTGGGTTGTTTGTCCATTCCCTATGAAAACGATGCACGGAAGCGTGCTCTTTGGTCGAGCTTTAAGATGTAAAGAAATATTTGTTTGTGTGCATTCGGTACTGTGTAATAGGCTTCTGCTGGATTTGTTTTAATTGGTCGCGCGGGTGCATGGGCATTGCTATCTATTTGTAGGAAAGTTCTTTGCGTCATATAGGCCATTTGTACTATTCAGAGAGTAAATTCAGGATGATTAACCGCTGTGCATATGGCGCTGGTCTCTCGTTGCTGTTTTGTCTGCAGCCGGTGCTGGCAGGCTCCACGCGGGAATGTCCCCGGATCGTGTCCAACGTCGAGCGACTGGCCTGTTTCGATCAGGCTGCTGGCACCCCGGCGTACACGCCAAAACGGCAGTGGTCTGCACCGGAGCAGCAGGCCCCCACGGTGTTGCGTGTGATGGCAAATGAAGCTGAACGGGCACCGGATGACCTGACGTTTCGCATCGGGAGCCAGCCTCAGGACGGGGCAGGCGCACCAGCGCTTGTGATTTCGGCGCCCGCCATCGCATCGGGTGATGAACGTGCCTACATGGCAATCAGTTGCATACAGGCCATCTCCCGGCTGCAGCTGATTGCCAGGCGTCCGATCGAAGCAAGCTGGGTCAAGGTACGCCTGAGCGGGGAGGGCTGGTCTACCCGTGAGACGCCCTGGCAAGTGATGGAGAACGGCCAAGTGCTCGATGCCGGGCGCGGCCTGCCCGCCATCGAGCAGATCAGGAAGCTGATCGGTGCCCAGCGTATCGAGGTTGTGAGTGATCACGGCGAGGTCGACGGGCTGACCTTCGATGCGCAAGGCCTGGACCCCTTGATCAGCCGGGCGCGAAGCACATGTCGGTGGTAGCGCAGGTATCCAGGGAAGAGGTCACTCGGTTGCTCGCGCCGATTGATCCGGCAGTTCCGGCTGGCCTGTTCGATGTCGAGGACGAAACCTATCAGGCCATTGATCAGGAGATGGTCAAGCTGGGTGGGCTGCAGGAAGCCTCGATCGACTGGGTCTACATCGAAGACGCGTCCCGTCAGTACCTGAGCCAGCAATGCAAGCACTTGCGAATCGTTGCGCACCTGAGTGCCGCATGGTTGCGTAGCGGCTGCTGGGAGCAGTGGGGATGCACCTTGGCGTTGCTGGCCGGCATGCTCGAGTGCTATTGGGAAGCCGCTCATCCCAAGCCGGGACCGAAAGGCTTCCTGGGCAAACGCAAGCTGGTTGCCCTGGTGATCGATCGCTTGGCCGAGGCGCTACCGCGTCTTGATCGTTTTACCTACACCCCGACCCACGCAGCGGCAGCGCAGGCTGCCTTGAAACGCCTGCAACAACAGGAAACGGTGCAGCTGGACACGGCAGCACTGGGCGAACTTGAGCGCCTGCTAGGCAAGTACTCGGAACTTGCCAACGGTGTTGGCGAGGCTGCTGTGCCCAAAGCGCCGGCTGCAACCGAGAAGCCTGCGCCGTTGGCCGATGTCATCGCCACACCCGTGTCACGCATGTCGATGGGCAATGAGCGTGAGACACGGCGGGCCGTGCTGTCCATGGCCGAGCTCATCAACCAGCAGGACCCTTACGACGCTACCGGCTATCAGTTACGGCGTTTCGGTTTGTGGGCGCACATTCAGATTGCTCCCCAGGTCAGGCAGGGCAACCGTACGGAATTGATGGCGGTGCCGCTGGACATCACGCGGGTCTATGAAGAGGCCATTGCCAGTAAGGCGGTTGACCCCGCCTTGCTGCAGCGTATTGAAAAGAGCCTGACGGCTTGCCCCTTCTGGATTCGTGGCAGCTTTCTGGCTGCGACCGTCGCCACACAGCTGGCGATGTGCGAGGTGGCCGAAGCCATCCGTTGTGCCACCGCCCGGTTTGTACAGCGCATGCCGTCGCTGCAGCAGTTGTGCTTCAGCGACGGGCTGGTATTTGTCGACGACCAGTGCCTGGCCTGGCTCAAGGGCACGCAAGGGCCGTCTGGCCAAGGTGCAACCCCCCAGGAGTTCAGCGGCTTGCGCGAGGAGTTGGTCAGCCAGCTGGAAACCGGTGGCGTAGAACCGCTGCTCCTTCGGCTGCAAGGGCTGCAAGCGGGCTTTCGTGCTCCCCGTGAGCGCTGCCACACCACCGTGATTGCAGCTGATCTGCTGGCCGCGCGGGGTGTGTCCTGGCTGGCCCAGGACCTGTGCGCCAACGTTGCCCGAACCATGCAGCAAACCACCGCCAGTGCGTGGGAGCCCGAGGTGTTTCAGCGGCTTCAGCAGTATGCGGCATCCCCAGTGCTGGCAGTTCAAGACAAGGATCAGGAGCCTCGATGAATCAAATATGGACGCAACTCAAACGTTGGGGCTGGCCGTGGGTAACGCGCATTGGCCTGGCGCTGCCGCTGCTGCTAGGGCTTGGCGCCTTGCTGATGCTGGTCGCTATCTGGTGGCTTGGCCCGCAATGGACGTGGCGGGAGCAGCAGCCGCTGGCAAGTGTGGCTCATCGCAGCGTGGCAAGCCTGGTGCTCGTGCTGGTGCCGCTTCTGTGCTGGCTTGGGGTGCTGCGCACGCGCTTTCGCCGCCTGCAAGCGGAGCGCCGGCAGGCACTGGCCGCCGAACAGGATGTCGCGCTACCGTTCGTGCAGGCGCAAGAGCGGGCCTTGAGCCAGGGGCTTGAGCGGTATCTCGACAATGCCGGTGGGCGACGCGCGTTGTACCGGCTGCCTTGGTACCTGGTGTTGGGCGACGAACAGTCCGGTAAAAGCAGCTTCATCGACCGCACCGATCAGCGCTTTACCCTGACGCGTATCGACCAGGCCCAGGCACGGGGCCGACAGGCTGAAGCACTGGCCTATCCGGTAGGCTGGTGGGTCAGCGACGATGCCGTGATCATCGACCCGCCCGGCGTTTTCATCAGTCAAAAACCACCGGTGGGCTCGGCGGCCAACGACCCCACCAATGCCTCCGCGCCGCCCGGCATCCAGGCCCGGTTATGGGAGCACCTGTTGGGCTGGCTGCAGCGTAAGCGAAGCCAGCGGGCGCTCAATGGTGTGTTGCTGGTGGTCGACCTGCCGGCGCTGCTGCATGGCAAGCCCGAGCAGCGGGTCGCGCTGGCCCATGGGTTGCGCACACGCCTGTACGAAGTGAGCAGTCAATTGGGCGCGCGCCTGCCGCTGTACGTGGTACTGACCAAATTCGATCTGCTGGACGGCTTCGACCAGTTCTACAGCCAGCTTCCGGCCGCCAAGCGTGAAAGCCTGTTGGGGTTCACCTTCAAGCTGGATGCGGTTGACGCGTTCGACGCTTGGCTGGATGAGTATGACGAGCACTACGGGCGGCTTCTCACCCAATTGCATGAGCAGGTCATCGATCGGCTGGATGTACTGGGCAAGACAGCACCGTGCGGACGCCTGTTCTCACTGCATGCACAGCTGATCGGGTTGCGCCCCATACTGCAGGCATTCTTGCGCGAAACCCTGGCGAGTGACCGGTTCACCACGCCACCCTTGGTGCGTGGTGTGTACTGGTCGTCAGTGGTACAGCAAGGCGACATGCGCAATGCCTTTGTCCGTGAAGCGGCTCAGCCCTACACGACGAAGCTACCCCTGCGTGAAGGTAAAGCACAGGGGAAGGCGTTGGTCTATTTCATCCAGCAAGCATTCAGGCGGGTTATTTACCAGGAAGCCGGGCTGGCGGGCGACAATGTTCGGGTAGCGCGCAGCAAGCGCCACTTGTTGTGGGTGGGCTCTGGTGTGGGCATCCTGGCGTTCAGTATCGCCATTGCCAGCTGGCAGCGTTACGCCGAGATCAATGGCGCCAAGGCTGCCAGTGTGCTCGCCAAAAGCCAGGAGTACGGCGGTCACGAAGTCGATATGCGTCTTGATCCGACCGGGCGCAACCTGCTGGCGCCACTGGACCAGATTCGCGATGCGGTGGCGGTGTTTGGCGACTATCGTGCGGCCTGGCCGGTGGTTGCCGATTTTGGCTTGTATCAAGGGCGCAACATTGGTCCCTTGGTTGATGAGGCGTACCTCAGCTTGTTGTCGAAACGTTTCTTGCCGGCCTTGGCCAGTGGTGTGATCGATGCCATGAACGCTGCACCCCCTGGCAGTGAGCAACAAATGGCCGCGCTCAGGGTTTACCGGATGATCGAGGACCGCAACAGCCGCCGGCCAGAATGGGTCGAGGACTGGATGGCCCGTCAGTGGCAACGGGCCTTTCCTGGCCAGGGTCAGTTGCAGCGTGACCTCATGCAGCATCTGAAGTACGCCTTGGCCTATGCCGATACCGATTTGCCGCAGTACCGCCAGCGGGTCAGCGAAGTGCAGCAGGCGTTGCGCAAATTGCCGTTGCCACAGCGGGTCTACGCAGGGCTGAAACAACAATCGTACGAGCAGGTGCACGCCGGGCTGGACCTGCGCCACCAGATAGGGCCTGCGTTCGATGTGGTGTACCAGCCGTCTTCCGGGTCAAGGCAAGGGGGGGAGGATGTAGGGCTGGCCGGCATGCTCACCGCCAAGGGCTTCAGGGATTACTTCGAGCCGCACAGCCAACGCTTCGCTGAAATGGCGATGGTTGATCAATGGGCATTGGGGGAGCGCAGTCAACTCGACTATTCGGACGTCGACCGCGATGCATTGACCGAGCGGCTGTATAACCTCTACAGCGCCGATTACATTGACAGCTGGCGGCGCGCCCTGAACGCGTTTACGGTGGCTGACTTCCGTGATCTGGACCATGGTGTCGCGATCCTGGAGCAGTTGACCGGCCCCGCAGCACCGTTGCAACGGCTGCTGGATACGGTCAGGGATAACACCTCGCTTGCGTCTCCAGCAGTTGTTGAATCACCGGGTGAGCTGAGTACGCTGCGGGTAGCAACCGGAAAACCCGAGCAACAGCAAGCGTTGGCTATCCAGCGGGCGTTTGCAGGCCTGGGCGCCATGCTGCAGGCGACAGGAGAAAAGCCGAGCTACTACGATGAAACCCTCGGCGCTGTTGCGGCCGTGCTGGACTACGCCAAGGCCGTACAGGACAGCCCGGACCGCGGCAAGGCCGCGTTGCAAGCCGTGCATCAGCGCTTTGCGATGACAGGGCAGGACCCGATCGGCACCCTGCAACGTGTTGCCACAGGTTTACCGGAGCCTATCAGCCACCAGGTCAGAAAGCTCGCCGACCAGACTGCCCAGGTGCTGAACGTCGAAGCACTGCGCGAACTGGAGCGACGTTGGGATGCTGACGTGTACAGTTTTTTCCAGCAACGCCTGGCAGGCCGCTACCCCTTTGTGGTGAAGGCACCCGATGCTTCTTTGGATGACTTCGAGGCGTTCTTCGGGCCGAAAGGGCGCCTGCAGCAGTTTAATGATCGGTATCTCAAGGTTTTCCTGAAGGACAACCTTGAGGCTTTGCAGTCCGCTCAGCACGGGCAATCCCTGATTCGTGCCGACGTGATCGAGCAGCTCGAGCTGGCGGAGCGCATCCGCGAAACCTTCTTCGATCAGCGTGGCAAGCTGAGTGTGCAGTTCAGCATCGAGCCCTTGGGGCTCAGTGCGAACCAGCGTACCAGCCTGCTGGACCTGGATGGCCAGTTGATTGCCTACACCCATGGCCCAAGCCATATCACGGGTATTGTCTGGCCCAATACCCTGGGGCAGCAGGTCCGTAGCAATCTCACCTTGCTAAGGCAAAATGGCAACAGCAGCAGCCTGGAGTACCGTGGCCCGTGGTCGATGTTCCGCTTGCTCAGCCGCGGCGCGCTCAATGGCCGGACGGCGACCAGCGTGGACCTGAGCTTCCGGACCGGAGATGGCGTGATGCGCTATCGGCTTAACGCTGAAAAAGCCTTCAATCCTATTACCCAGCAACCGTTCAAAGGCTTCCGCTTGCCCCGAGGCTTATTGCAACAGCCAGCCAATGGGGTGCAGGCGGCGCTATCGGATGAGCAGCGACTATGAACATCGTCAGGGGCGCAATGCATTGACTGGGCAGGCTTTCGAAGCCTGGGTATGCGCTGGCTGCCCCCGGCCTCTGATTACTCCACAGCCTCGGCCACGCCCCGATCCTCACCCAGGAACCCGCCACTCTGGTGCTGCCACAACCGCGCATAGGTACCCTGTTTTGCCAACAGTTCGGCATGGGTGCCTTGCTCGATGATGCGCCCTTCATCCATCACGATCAGCCGGTCCATGGCGGCGATCGTCGACAACCGGTGGGCGATGGCGATAACGGTCTTGCCCTGCATCATCTCATCCAGGCTCTCCTGAATGGCCACTTCCACCTCCGAGTCCAGCGCGCTGGTGGCTTCGTCAAGCAGCAGGATCGGTGCGTTCTTCAGCATCACCCGGGCAATTGCAATGCGCTGGCGTTGGCCGCCAGACAGCTTGATACCGCGTTCACCCACCAGGGTGTCATAACCGCTGTTGCCCTGGCGGTCGCTGAGCTGGCTGATGAAACCGTCGGCCTGGGCATTGGCCGCAGCAGCACGGATCTGTGCTTCGGTAGCATCGGGGCGGCCATAGGCAATGTTGTCGCGAATCGAACGGTGCAACAGCGAGGTGTCCTGAGTGACCATGCCGATGGCGCTGCGCAGGCTGTCTTGCGTGACCTTGGCGACGTTCTGCCCGTCGATGCGTATTTCCCCCTTATCCACGTCGTAGAAGCGCAGCAGCAGGTTGATCAAGGTGGATTTACCGGCGCCGGAGCGGCCGACCAAGCCGACTTTTTCGCCTGGACGAATGTGCAGCGTCAGCTCATTGAGCACCTGGCGCTCGCCGTTGTAGTTGAAGCTGACCTTGTCGAAACTCACCGCGCCACCCGTGGTTACCAGCTCTGCAGCACCCGGCACATCCTGCACCTTGGGGCCGCGGGTGAGGGTGGCCATACCGTCCTGCACGGTGCCGATGTTTTCGAACAGCGAGGTAATTTCCCACATGATCCAGTGCGACATACCGTTGACGCGCAAGGCCATGGCGGTAATCGCCGCCACGGCCCCGGTGCCAACCTGGCCTTGGTGCCAAAGCCACAGTGCGTAGCCACCGGCACCAAAGATCAAGCCCACCACCAACGCCTGGTTGACGATTTCGAACTGGCTCACCAGGCGCATCTGGCGAAAACCGGTCTGCTTGAAATCTTCCATGGCTGCGCGCGCAAAGTGCGCTTCGCGGTTGGAGTGCGAAAACAATTTTACCGTGGTGATGTTGGTGTAAGCGTCAGAAACCCGCCCGGTCATCGACGACCGGGCATTGGCCTGCTCTTGCCCGACCTTGCCCAGCCGGGGGACGAAATACAGCATGGCCAAGCCGAATAGCACGACCCAGGCAATGAAGGGCAGCATCAGTTTCAGGGCAAAGCCGCCGGCCAGGGCAATGATCGCGATGAAATACACGCCAATCCCGGGCAGGATTTCGATGAGGGTAAACAGTACATCGCGTACTGCCAGCGCCGTCTGCATCACCTTGGTAGTGACTCGGCCAGAAAACTCGTCAGAAAAGAACGACAAGCTCTGGCGCAACATCAGGCGGTGAAAATCCCAACGCAGCCGCAGCGGCAGGTTGATCGCCAGCACCTGGTGCTGAACCATGGTGCGCAGCGCCACCAGCCCGATGCTGACCACTAGGACGATGCCGATCCCCCACAGCACACGGCTTTCCTCGGGGCCAACAGTACCGCCTGCCTGCCAGGACGCGAGCAGGTCGACCACCTGGCCGAGGAACGCGAACAGCCAGGCTTCGTATATCGACACCCCGGCACTGAGCAGTGCCAGCGCCAGAATGTAGCCACGGGCGCCGCGGGTACAAGCCCACATGAAGCGCAACAGGCCAATGGGCGGCGGTGGTACCTCGTCGGGTGGGAAGGGGTCGAGCCGACGTTCAAAGATACGCAGCATGCTTGTCTCCGGAAAACGGTTTTTGCCTGGCCAATGCCCTGCCGGCTTGCCTTTGCCGACTCTTGTTTTTAACCCGGAAAAGGTCGGCCTTGGGGTGTTTGTTAACAAACCTTTGCAACTCATTACATTTCAGATTGATTTCATTCTGCCCTGATGCTGTATAATTGACGCGATTTTGTGCTTGGTATCCTTTTCGTCGTTTTTTTGACATGAGTCATAAGGCGTCAGCAGAGGATGTGACACATTCCGCCTTCAAACCGTTTCAATTTACCTTTTGTAGAGCCAGTGTTTTGACTAATGGAATGCAGTTGTTGGCGATTTCCGGCCTGAGCGTCGAGAGCAGCCAGCTTCATCAACAAGGACTGTACTGGTTAGCCTGTGACGCCGCCGAAGACGCCTCCTTGCTATGCCGCCAGGTGGTCGAAGGCATGCCCGATAATGCCAGGGCAGCCCTGATCGCCGATGCGCAAGCCATGGATGACGTGCTGGGTGCGCTCGACGCAACGCGCGGCCCGGTCGAGCTCGCGTTGTATGAGGCCAACTCGCAAGCCACCCGTTATCTGGTTGAAGACCTGCCTCGTCTTGATGCCCGTGGGCGTGTGCTGGTGCTGCTGGCACCGGCACACGCCTGGGCGGATACCGAAGTCGAGCACTGGTGCAATGCGCTGCGCCCGGCGTTGTTGGCTGAAGCGGCGTTGCTGCTGGTCGTCAGTGGGGGACAGAGCACCGCCTTGGTCGAGCGCCTGCGCGTTTTCAACCAGTGCCTCGACGGCCTGGGGCAGGTGTACCGCGGCAAAGGTGGGGTGCGCTACCTGCAGCATTTCTGGAGCAACCCGCTTGGCAAAGCAGCCACCCGGGACATGGAGCTGACTCGGCTGAGCGCGGGGTTTGCCGTTGCTGCCACGCCTCAGGCACCCAGCGACACCGGTGGCGACGATTTGCTGTGCCTGGCCCAGCGCCCAGTACTGGAAGGCGCGCCAGCCTTCTCTGAACACTGGCAGGTCTGCGAAAGCGTTGAGGAACTGGGGGGCAAAGCCAGCCGGGCGGTGTCTGCCACGGTGATCTTTGCCATGGACGGTGGGCAGCGTCTGGATAGCCTGGCGCGCCAACTGCACCACCTGCGGCAGTCGCGTGGCAACGCCTTGAAGCTGGTGGTGCGCGAAATGGCGCCGACCCTGCGTTATCAAGACGAACAGTTGCTGCTGGCTTGTGGTGCCAGCCAGATCGTGCCGTTCGGTGCCAGCTTGTCACGCTTCCTGACCATGGTCGAGAGCATCCAGGGTTACGTCTGGCGTCGACACCTGCCAACCGACTTCGATGCCTTGCTGGCACGCCTGCGGCCGCTGGCCATCTGTGGGTTGGTAGCGCCACGGGCGTTCGCCGAGGCTGTGCAAAGCATGTGGCACGGGGTGCGCAACGGCGAAATCGTCCACCAGTTGCTGGTGTTGCGTCCGGCGCCCGGCCTGACCCCGCTGCAGGCTTGCTCGCGTACGGTATTCCGCCGTGATGGCGACATTGCCTGCGTGGTTGGCGAGGTGCTGTTCCTGTTCCTGTTCGCTTGCCGCTCGGAAGGGGTCGAGCAGGCGCTTGACCACATCTTCCAGCTGTCATGGAAAGAGCTGTTCATCAGCCAGGAGGTGCTTGCCGGTGTCGACAGCCTGGCCACTCCGGCTTTCCTCGACCGCAACCTACCGCAGCCACCCCGCAGCGACATGGCGGCGCAGTTGCCTGCACAGGCATGGTCGGCACTGGCACCGCGCAAGGTTGGCCTGGCCAAGCGGGGTGGCGCATGAACTTCGTGCAACTGCTGCAGGTGGTCGGCATTACCGCACTCGTCACGCTGGGCCTGGCCTTGTTGCTCGTGCACCTGTGTTCGGCATTACGTGACGGGTTGCGCCGTCGCCTTCCCCCCCGTTACCTGAAACCGCTGGGCGTACGCCGCCGCGCTGCACGCCAGGAACCCCAGAATGACTAATACCACCATCACCCTCCCGGTACTGGCCCGCTGGCCTGGACTGGGAGGGTGGAACCTCTATTTTTTTGCAAAGTTTCTGCTGGTCGCACTTGGCATGCTCGACTTTCAGGCGCTGCCGAACCTGTTGTTCGCTGCGTTTCTGCTTGTCCCTTTGCCGGGCAAGTGGCTGCGTATTGCCCGGCAACTGCTGGCGGTGCCAATCGCTATCGCGCTTTTCTACCAGGACACCTGGCTGCCACCCTTCAGCCGCTTGCTGGCGCAGCCGGGGGTGCTGGACTTCTCGTGGGACTATCTGCTCGAGCTGCTGGGCCGCTTCATCAACTGGAACCTGCTGGGGGCGCTGGCAATGTTGCTGGTGGGTTACCTGTACCTACGCCATTGGCTGCGCCTGAGCACCCTGAGCCTGCTGGGGTTGGCATGGCTGTCGGTCGGCGGCTTGCCGTTGCTGGGTGCAAGCCAGGCGCCCGGCGTGGCGGCGCGCACCGCAGCCGAACCTGCGCCTGCCTCTGCAGTAGCCGACAATGCCACGCTCGACAGCTGGCTTGAGCGCTTCTTCGCCAGTGAGCGCGAGCGGGTGACGGCGTTCCCGGCCGTGAATGCCGATGAGCAACCGTTCGACCTGCTGGTAATCAACATCTGCTCGCTGGCCTGGGATGACCTGTCTGCCGTGGGGCTGCGGGACAACCCGCTGTTGTCACGCATGGACGTGATCTTCGACCAGTTCAACTCGGCGACCTCCTACAGCGGCCCGGCCGCCATCCGTGTGCTGCGTGCCAGCTGTGGGCAGTCGTCGCACGCTGGCCTGTACCAACCGGCCCCGGAGCAGTGCCTGTTGTTCCAGAACCTGGCCCGGCTGGGTTTCCAGAGCAACACCTTGCTCAACCACAGCGGCCGGTTCGACAACTTCATCGGCGACATTACCCAGCAGCGCATGCCGCAACCGGGCATGCGCAATACCGACTTCCCACGGGCACTGGTGGGCTTCGACGGCTCGCCGATTGCCAGTGACCTGGATGTCCTGCGCCGTTGGTGGGGGCAACGCAAAGGTACCCCGGACGAGCATGTGTCACTGTTCTACAACAGCATCAGCCTGCATGACGGCAACCGTATCGTCACTGCCGACGGCGGTACCCGCGTGGCCGACTATGCCACCCGCGCCAATCGCCTGTTTGGCGAGCTTGGCACCTTCCTTGACGAACTGGAGCGCAGTGGCCGCCGGGTAGTGGTGGTCATTGTCCCTGAGCATGGGGCCGCGTTGCATGGTGACCGCATGCAGTTGTCTGGCATGCGCGAAATTCCCACGCCGTCGATTACCCATGTGCCGGTCGGCCTGAAGTTCATCGGCATGGGCCAGCCTGCCCGCAACGAGCCGCTGCGGGTCACAGCTGCCACCAGCTACCTGGCGCTGTCCGAGCTGATCTCGCGTGTGTATGCGGGCCTCGGCCAGCAGCAGGTGCTGGATGTGCCCGGCCTGCTGACCGACCTGCCAACCACCGAGCAGGTTGCCGAAACCTCTGGCGCACAGGTGCTGAATTACCAGGGCCGTGCCTACATGCGCCTGCAAGGCCAGCCTGACTGGCAGCCCATTCCGAAGGAGCGCCCATGATCACTGGCAAGTCAGACCCGTCCGACCGCAGCGACGATATTGCCCAGTTGCGTCAGCACCTGGACATGCCAGAGCTGAACTACCAGGACATCTCGATGCTGGTGGGCGTTCAGCAGGCCCTGCAGCGCTGGCCATTGCTGGGTGAAAGCTGCAGGGCCAGCAGCGACGATGCGCTGTACGCGGCTGTCACCCAGCGCGAGAGGGTCGCGCCATGACCAGCCTGGCATTGCATGGGGTACGCGGAGGCCTGGGGCGCAGCGCCTTGCTGGCTGCATTGGGCTACGCGCTGCAGGGCGTGGGCGAGCGGGTGCTGCTGATTGACCTGTGCCCAAGCAACTTGCTCGGGCTGCACTTCAACCTGCCGCTGGATACGTCCGAGGGCTGGGCGCTGGCCGAGCGGGAAGGGCGGCCGTTCAGTGATGCCGTGTACGAGGTGCTCGATGGCCTGTGCCTGCTGCCGTACGGCAACCTGCCTGGCGGTGCGCAGCACCGTGTGCCCGATGCGCAGTCATGGCGCGCTCGCCAGGTCGAGCTGGCCGAGCATTTCGACTGGCTGTTGTACGACCTGCCGCAACTGCCGGGCGATACCACCGGCAATGGCATCGAGACTGATGTACGGGTACTGGTGGCAGAAGCCGAAATGGCCAGCCACCTGCTGCTCGGGCGACGCCCGCTCGAGCACTTCGACATGCTGCTGGTCAACCGCTACGACCCGGCCAGCCGCTTGCAGAGCGACCTGTTGATGGTGTGGCGTGACCTGTTTCGTGATCGCTTGCCGATCCAGGTGGTCCATCGCGACGAAGCCTTCCTCGAAGCGCTGGCGTACAAGGCTCCCCTGGGTCTTTACGCACCGCAGAGCCTGGCCTGCCGGGATGTGCAAAGCCTGGCGGTGCGCTGTCTAACGAGGCGCCAGCCGTGACCCTGACCCCTCTGTCGGCCTATACCTGGTTCACCGTCCGTGGCGCGCGTCTGCCGGTCGCGTGGCTGTTCACCCTCGGCGTGTGGTTGGCCTTCCTGTTTCTGCGCCTGGAGTCACCCGCCTGGCAGGCGCTGCTGGCCGAGCGCCAACGCCTGTACCCGCAGCTGGCGGGCAAGCGCCCAACCCTGGGTGACCCGCTGCGTCTGTTGATCCAGAGCCTGTGGTTGTTGCTGCGGCGCCAACCGCAGGCACGTACAGCAGGGCCTGGCCGCCGCGCGTTGGGCGCGGTGCGCATGCACCTGCGGGCGGCAGGCGGGGTGGCGCGCCACTACCGCGGCCTGCTGATCGATGCATTGCAACAGGTACCCGCGCGCTACCGCGCCAGTGCTTTCAAGCACCAGGCCTCGGCACGCCTGCGCGGCCTGAGCGTGTTTGCCCGGCGGGCGTTCTATAGCGTGCTGACGGTATTCGCCCTCAGCCTCGCCCTGCTGTGCGTGACCGAACCGTTCGGCTACCTGGCGCAACTGATGTTCATCTGCCTGCTGCTGGTCATCGCCCTGCTGGTGCGACACATGCCGGGGCGTTTCCCGACCCTGATGCTGATCGTGCTGTCGACCATCATCTCGTGCCGCTATCTGTGGTGGCGCTACACCTCGACCCTGAACTGGAACGACACCACCGACTTGGTATTCGGGGTGATCCTGTTGGCGGCAGAAACCTATTCGTGGTTCGTGCTGATCCTGGGTTACATCCAGACCAGCTGGCCATTGCAGCGCAAGCCGGCAAACCTCCCGGCCAACGCCAGGCACTGGCCAACCGTCGATTTGCTGATCCCCACCTACAACGAAGACCTGTCAGTGGTGCGCACCACGGTAATGGCCGCGCTGGGCCTGGACTGGCCACGCGAGTGCCTGCGCATCTATATCCTCGATGATGGCCGCCGCGACGCGTTTCGTGCCTTTGCCGACGAAGTCGGGGTAGGGTATATCGTGCGGCCCGACAGCAAGCATGCCAAGGCCGGCAACCTCAACCATGCGCTGGGCGTCACCGACAGCGAGTTGATCGCCATCTTCGACTGCGACCATGTGCCGGTGCGCTCCTTCCTGCAACTGACCGTGGGCTGGTTCCTCAAGGACGCTAAACTGGCGCTGGTGCAGACACCGCACCATTTCTTCTCGCCTGACCCGTTCGAGCGCAACCTCGGCTCGTTCCGCCGCCGCCCCAACGAAGGGGAGCTGTTCTACGGCCTGATCCAGGACGGCAACGATATGTGGAACGCGGCGTTTTTCTGCGGCTCGTGTGCCGTGCTGCGCCGCACTGCGCTGGAAAGCATCGGTGGTTTTGCCGTCGAGACCGTGACCGAAGATGCCCACACCGCCCTGCGCCTGCATCGCCAAGGGTGGACGTCAGCCTATCTGAGTATTCCGCAGGCCGCGGGCCTGGCCACCGAAAGCCTGTCGGCGCACATCGGCCAGCGCATTCGCTGGGCCCGTGGCATGGTGCAGATCTTCCGCACCGACAACCCGCTGTTCGGGCGTGGCCTTAGCCTGTTCCAGCGGGTGTGCTACGCCAACGCGATGCTGCACTTCCTGGCCGGCCTGCCGCGGCTGGTGTTCCTGACGGCGCCATTGGCGTTCCTGTTGCTGCATGCCTACATCATCTACGCACCGGCATTGATGATTCTGCTGTACGTACTGCCACACATGATCCACGCCAGCCTGACCAACTCGCGGATGCAGGGCAAGTACCGACAAACCTTCTGGGGTGAGGTCTACGAGACCGTACTGGCCTGGTACATCGCCCGCCCGACCACGGTGGCGCTGTTCGCGCCGAAAAAAGGCACGTTCAACGTTACCGCCAAGGGCGGCCTGATGGAGCAGGAACAGTTCGACTGGCGTATCGCCCAACCTTACCTGTGGCTGGCCGCGCTCAACGTGGTGGGTCTGGGCTTTGCGGTGTGGCGCCTGGTCACCGGCCCGACGGCAGAAATCGGCACGGTGATCGTCAGCTCGCTGTGGGTGATCTACAACCTGCTGATCATCGGTGCCGCAGTTGCGGTGGCCGCCGAAGTGCGTCAGGTGCGCCGCGCCCATCGGGTGCAGATGCGCTTGCCGGCGGGGCTGATGCTGGCCAGCGGTCATGCCTACCCCTGCACCCTGGTCGACTACTCCGACGGCGGTATCGGCCTGCAGGTACAGCCCGGTCTGGAGTTGAAACCGGGGGAGCAGGTACGCCTGCTGCTCAACCGCGGCCAGCGCGAGTTCGCCTTCCAGGCGTGCGTCACCCGTACCGTCGGGCAACACGTGGGCCTGGTGTTCCGCGACCTCGCCCTGCAGCAGCGTATCGACCTGGTCCACTGCACCTTTGCCCGCGCCGATGCCTGGCTTGGCTGGAACGAGCAGCACGAGGTCGAGCGCCCGCTGCGCAGCCTGATTGATGTGTTGAAGCTGGGCGGCGTCGGTTACGTGCGCCTGGTCGAGCACATGCCGCCATGGCTGCGGGCGTGGTTGCGCCCGTTGCGTTCGCTGGCGCTGTGGCTGGCCAGCTACTGGCCCCGCACACCGCGGGCAATCCCTTCCATGAACCCTGTTGATCGAGACGCATGATGACTGGTTATCCCGCGCGTACCTGGGGCCTGGCGATGGCGCTGTTTACCGCCTTGTCGCAGAGCGCCGCTGCTGCTTCTGTAGCTCCGCTTGCCGAGCCTGCGGTACCCACACCCACGGTACCAAACTGGCAGGTTGCGAAAACCTTCGAGCAGCTTGGACATGCGTCCGACAGCCTGCTGCTGGGGGTACGCAACAGCGAGCATATTGAGTTCGGCCTGCGTCGCGATCGCCTGGCCACCGATGCCAGCTTGCAACTGGACTACACGCCTTCGCCAGCCTTGCTGCCGAACCTGTCGCACTTGCGCGTCTACCTCAACGACGAGCTGATGGGTGTAGTTCCGGTGGAAAAGGAGCAGTTGGGCCAGCGTGTGCGTCGCCAGCTGCCGTTGGACCCGAAACTGCTCGGCGACTTCAACCGGGTACGTCTGGAGTTTGTCGGGCACTATACCGATGTCTGCGAAGACCCGGCGCACAGCGGCCTGTGGCTTAACCTTAACCGCAAGAGCCAGGTACAGTTGCACGAGCAGGCGCTGGTGCTGGAAAACGACCTGGCGTATTTCCCGTTGCCGTTCTTCGATACCCGCGACACCGGCAAGGTAGTGCTGCCGGTGGTGTTCAGCGGCGTGCCGAGCCTGGGCGAGCAGCGTGCGGCGTCAATCCTGGCATCCTACTTCGGCAGCCAGGCCGGTTGGCGCAAGGCCAGCTTCCCTGTGCTGTACAACCACCTACCGGCCCGTGGCGAAAAACCTGCACCGAGCATCGTGTTTGCCAGCAACGACCGTCGCCCGGCGTTCCTCGCCGATCTGCAGCAGTTCCCGCCAGTCGACGGCCCCGTGCTGCAGGTGATCGATCACCCGGACGACCGCTTCAGCAAAGTGCTGCTGGTGCTGGGGCGTAACGACGACGACCTGATCAAGGCCGCCTCGGCGCTGGCGGTCGGCAACAATCTGTTCCGCGGCGCGCGCGTCAAAGTGGAGCAGATGACCGCGCTGCAACCGCGTCAGCCCTACGATGCGCCGAACTGGACGCGCACCGACCGGCCGGTTCGATTTGCCGAGCTGCTGGATTACCCCGAGCAACTGCAAGTCAGCGGCCTGCAACCGCGGCCGGTGACACTGGAACTGAACCTGCCGCCCGACTTGTTCGTCTGGCGCAACCAGGGTATTCCGCTGCGCACCCTGTACCGCTATACGGCGCCAGCGGTGACCGACGAATCGCGCCTGAGCATCAGCGTCAACGATCAGTACATCACCAGCATGCCGCTGGTGGGCAATGACCGGCGCGGCGGTACCCTTGAGGAAATGCGCCTGGCAGTGCTGTCCGGTGACAACACTGCATTGACCGAGAACTCGCTGGTGCCGGCGCTGAAGATTGGCGACCGCAACCGCCTGCGCTTCGACTTCAGCTTTGCCAGCACCCTGGGCAGCGCCCAGCGCGATCGCTGCCAGACCTCGCTGCCGGTGGACGTGCGTGCAGCAATCGACGACAACTCCACCATCGACCTTTCCGGTTACCACCATTACATCGCCATGCCCGACCTGCGTGCATTCGCCCGCAGTGGCTTCCCGTTCAGCCGCATGGCCGACCTGTCCGAGACGCTGGTCATCATGCCGGCCAAACCTACGGCGATGCAGGTCGGCACTTTGCTCGACACGGTTGGCGGGTTGGCCGGACAGATCGGTTACCCGGCGCTTGGCCTGCAATTGATCGACGACTGGCAACAGGTCGCAGCGGCAGACGCCGACTTGCTGCTGATCGGCAGCCTGCCCGAGGCCCTGCGCGATGCGCCCAACCTTGGCCTGTTGCTCAGCGCCCAGCGTGACTGGTTACTGCAGGGCCGCAGCGCATCGTTGCCCGGTGGCCAGCGTTTCGATACTGAGCCGGTGGCTGCAAGCAGCCGCGTGGCGGTCAGCGCCCAGGCGCCGATTGCGGCCATCACCGGGCTGAAGTCGCCGTTCCACGAGCAGCGCAGTGTTGTGGCCTTGCTGGCCAACAGCGACAGCGATTACGCATTGCTGCGCGACGTGCTTGGCGATGTGGGCAAGCTCGATGCGGTGGCGGGTTCGGTAACGCTGGTACGCAGCAGTGGCGTGAGCAGCCAGTTCGTCGGCGAGCACTACTTCGTGGGCGCGCTGCCGTGGTGGCTGCTGCTGTGGTTCCACTTGTCCGAGCACCCTGTGTTGCTGGCGGTGATCGCGGCTGTTTGCGTGGTGCTGTTCGCCTTCTTGTTGTGGCGGGCACTGCGCTGGGCAGGCAAGCGCCGCTTGGGTGAGGCGGGGTGATGATGCGCCAGATGCTGGTAGGGTTGGTCGCCTTAGGCCTGCCCGTTTTCGCCAATGCCGGGTCGGTTTGCCCATGGCCTGCCTGGGAGCGGTTCAAGGCCGAGCTGGTGAGTGTGGATGGCCGGGTCATCGACCCGAGTGACGAGCGCCTGATCACTACCTCGGAAGGGCAGAGTTACGCGCTGTTCTTCGCCCTGGTAGGCAACGACCGGCAAACCTTCGCGCAGTTGCTGCGTTGGACCAGCAACAACCTCGCCGAGGGTGACCTGGCCCGGCATCTGCCTGCCTGGCTGTGGGGCCGTGACGGGCAGCAGCAGTGGCAGGTGCTGGACGCCAACAACGCCAGCGATGCCGATCTGTGGATCGCCTACAGCCTGCTGGAAGCAGGGCGGTTGTGGGACCAGCCGGCCTACACGCAGCTGGGCCAGCACCTGCTGTGGCGTATCGCCGCGCAGACCGTGCGCAAGCTTCCAGGCCTTGGCGTGATGTTGCTGCCAGGTGACTACGGCTTCGAAGACGCCCAGGGTACCCGCCTGAACCCCAGCTACCTGCCGCTGCAGCTGCTCGACCGCTTCAGCGAGGTGGACCCCTTGTGGGGTGAGTTGGCGGCCAACACGCGGCGTTTGTGGTTGGCATCGTCGCCAAAGGGCTTTGCCCCGGACTGGTTGCTGTGGACGCCGGCCGGAAAGCCAGCGGCAGACACGAAACATGGCAATGCCGGTGATTATGACGCCATTCGTGTGTACCTGTGGGTCGGCATGTTGGCCGAGGGTGCGGCGCAACGCCGCGAACTGGTCGCCCATTATGCGCCGATGGCGGCATTGACCCAGCGCCAGGGGCTACCTCCTGAGCAGCTGGATGCACGCAGCGGTGAAGCCCGCGGCCATGGCCCGGCGGGTTTTTCTGCGGCCTTGCTGCCATTGCTTGCTGCCTCGCCTGAGCACGTGGCCGGCTTGGCGACCCAGCGCCAGCGCTTGCGCGAACAGCCGGTCGAGGCCAAGGCGTATTACAGCCAGGTACTGGCGCTGTTCGGCCAGGGCTTCGACGAGGCCCGTTACCGTTTTGACCCGCACGGCCGCCTGTTGCCGGCCTGGAGTGCGCCATGCAGCGAATGATCGGCGTGTTGATGCTGGCGGCAATAACCTGCCAGGCAGATGCACAACCCAAGGATATCGATGAACAGCGCCAATGGCTGCTGGACCAGGTACGCCGTGGCGAAGCGCTGCACCGTGACGACCTGGTGCGCGATGCGCTGGGCCGTTTGCAGTTGCTTGAGCCGCGCAACCCGGAGGTATTGCTGGCGGCCTTGAGCCTGGCATTGCGCGAGAAGAACAGCAGTGAAGCCGAGCAGTTGAGTGCGCGGATCAGTGCCGTGGCGCCTGGCAGCCTGCAAGCACGTCAGGCCGCACGCCTGCTTGAACTTCAACAACCGGCGCCTGCGCGGCGCTTGCAGCAGGCGCGTCTGCTGGCGGTTACCGGCCGTAACGAAGAGGCGCTGGCGGTGTACGAACAGTTGTTTGCCGGCGAACCACCCAGCCTTGAATTGGCCCTGGACTACTGGCGCGTGCGCGGCAACCTGCCAGGCCAACGCCCTGAGGCGATCCGCCAGTTGCAGCGGTTGGATCAGCAGTACCCGGGCAGTGCCGGGCTGCGCCAGACCCTGGCCGGTTGGTTGTTCGCCGAAAAGCGGGACCGCGAGGCCTTGGCCCTGCTCGATCAGCTGGCGCGAGACCCTGGTGCACGGGATGCCGCTGCCCAGCGCGAGTTCGACTACCTGTCCGGGCAAGCCGTGAGTGCCACCAGCGCGGCAGCCTGGCAGGCCTTTCTTCAGCGTTACCCGGCTTCGCCGTTGTTGGCACAGGCCAGCGAGACCTTGCAACAGCAGCGCAAGCTGCTGGCCGACCCGGCATGGCAGGCCGGTCAACGGGGTAAGGCATTGCTCGACAAGGGCCGTAATGCCGAAGCGGAAACGCAGCTGCGCCGCGCCCTGCGCCAGTACCCGGGCGATGCCAGCCTGCATGGGGCCCTGGGTTATGCGTTGATGCGCCAGGGCCGCCATGAAGACGCCCATGCGGCGTTCCGCGCGGCGAGCGCCAAGGAGCAGGACACCTACTGGATCAGCCAATGGAAGGACCTGGAGTCGTCCAGCCAGTATTGGGCTCTGCTGAAGAAAGCCGAGCGGGCCCTGGAGGTGAAAGACGTGCGCGGTGCGCGCGCACTTTACCAGCAGGCTCGCCAGCAACGGCCAAAGGATGAATACGCGTTGCTGGGCCTGGCAGATGTCTCGCTGGCCGAGGGCGATGTGGCGGCTGCCGAGCGGCAGTACCTGCAGGTACGGCGTATGGCGCCGGATAACGAAAGTGCCGTGCGTGGCTTGATGCGCGTTTACCAGGCGCAGTCGCCAGGCAAGGCGCAGGCATACCTGGACAGCCTGCCACCACGGCAGCAGGCGCAGTTCGCCAGCCTGCGACGCAGCCTGGAACTTGCGCGCCTGCGCCAGCAAGGGGACGAAGCCCTGCAGCGCGAGGACTGGTCGACGGCCAGCCATGTGCTGGGCCAGGCTTCAGCCCTGGCTCCCGATGAGCCTTGGCTGGTGTATCAGCTGGCCAACAGTCTGCGTCACCAAGGGCGCACTGGCGAGGCCGACGCGGCATTTGCCAGGCTGGTGCAGCACCAGCCACGTGATCCGGCAACGCGCTATGCCCACGGCCTGTTCCTGGAGTCCAGCGACCGTGATGCCTTGGCTCTGGACAGTTTGAGGGCGGTACCTCAGGCGACCTGGAGCGCGGACATGCACGCGCTGGAGCAGCGTGTTCAGCGGCGTATGACCCTGGCCTCTGCGCAGCAGTTGCAGGCACAAGGCCGCAGTGCCGAGGCGACAGCCTTGCTTGAAGCCGGCCTGGCGCGTGGTGAAGGTAGCCCGGACGACTTGATGCTGTTGGCTGACTGGGCAGCCGCGCGTGGTGAACATGGCAAGGCGCGCAGCTATTACCAGCGTGTGCTGGTCGCGCAGCCTGGGCGTCCTGATGCACGCCTTGGGGTGATGGAAAGCGCCGTGGCCGAAGGCAACCTGCAGCAGGCCCGGCACATGCTGGGCGTGAAGGTGCCACAATTTGCCGCTGATGACGGCAACGCCCAGCGGCGCCTGGCGGCGGTGTGGACCGCGCTGGGTGAACACGATCAGGCGGCCAGGTTACTTGACCGGATTGCCGCGCAGCAGACGCGACCCGATCCGTTGTTGCGGCGCGACGCAGCCCGCCTGGTGGCGCAGGATGATCCTCAACGAGCACTGGACCTTTACGCGGCAGCGATGGCTGATGCGCAGTTGCTGGACCGTGCTGCCGTAGCGCCACGGGATGACCGTGCATTGACCCTGGCCAGCCGCGAGCGGGATGGCGACGACTGGCTGGCCCGCAGCCTGCGCAGTGATGTGGACGCCCTGTATCGCCAGCGCAATACCCATGTGACGCTGATGCATGACTACGGCTGGCGCGAGGATGACGGTACGCCCGGCACGTCGGAGCTGAGTACCCAGTCGACCTTGTTGCATGTCGACACTCCTTGGCAGGAGGGCACCGCGTTTGCGCGGCTAGAGCGCATTGGCATGGATGCGGGGTCGTTCGAGCCGAACGATCAGGGAAGCTACACCCCCGACTTCGGCAGCTGCCAGTTTGTTGGCCAGACCGCTGACGGCAAAACACTGCCCGCGTGCACGGGGGGATCGCAGACTGCAAACGGTAGCCTGTTGGCGTTGGGTTGGCAGGGCAGCCGCTGGGCGTTCGACCTGGGCACCACCCAGGGCTATGCAATCAACAACTGGCTGGGCGGCGCAACGGTCAACGGTGACCTCGGGCAGGTTGGCTGGTCGCTGACCGCCTCGCGCCGGCCGATGAGCAATTCATTGCTGTCGTTCGCCGGCGCACGCGACCGCCCGACGGGCGTGCGCTGGGGCGGGGTCACTGCCAATGGCGCCACGCTCGGCCTGAGCTGGGACCAAGGTGGCGACAACGGGGTGTGGGCCAGCCTGGGGCACCATTGGCTGTACGGCGAAAACGTGGCCGACAACCAGCGGACCCGGGCCATGGCCGGCTTTTACCACCGCGTGGTGGAAAAGGCCGACGAGCGTGTCCGTGTTGGCGTGACGCTGATGCACTGGCGCCATGACAAGGACCTGGGCGGCTACAGCCTGGGGCAGGGCGGTTACTACAGCCCGCAGCGCTACAGTTCGGTGGGCGTGCCGGTCAGTTATGCCTGGCGCAACTACGACTGGTCGCTGCTGCTGGAAGGTTCCGTCAGTTGGTCTCAGGCTCATAGTGGCAGTAGCCGCTTGTACCCGGACGCACACATCAACCGCAAGGTACTGGCAAATTATGGCGTCGATTCCAACATCGATGCGATGACCGAAGCCAGCGACAGCAGCGGGTTGGGCTACCGCCTGCGCGGTCTGTTCGAACGGCGCCTGAGTGACCAGTGGGTACTGGGCGGCGGCTTCGACTGGCAGCACAGCGATGACTATGCGCCTAGCCATGGCATGCTCTACCTGCGCTACCTGTTCGAACCGTGGCGAGGCAACCTGGCTCTGCCGGTGACACCGCTGGAGCCTTACAGCGAGTGGCGGTGACGGCAATCGCTGCGTTGCAAGGGGCGCGCCTGCACGGGGCGATGCGGGCCAAGGGTTGACACCAGGCACGCCGCCCCACCATTATCCAGCCATACCTACGCAACGGGCTTGCCAGCATGTCCACATCCAACCACGCCATTTCCGCTTCGGGCTTCATCGCTCAGGCAGACGCGTGCGTTGCCGTTGCCAAGAAATCCAAGAAACAGCCGCTCATCTGACCGAGGCGCGCTGTCTCGTCAGGTGGGCTGACGAGACAGAAGGCGCCAGGTATCCCTGCCACCACTTCCACTCTTCGCCCTGCTGACGCTGACTTTCGGTCAACATCAGGAGTTTTTGCATGTCGAATTTCCGTGGTATCTGGATCGCCCTCGTCACGCCAATGCGCGCCAATGAAATCGACTTCCCAGGCCTGGAAAAGCTGGTGAAGAAGCTGCTCGAAGACGGTGTGGCCGGTTTTGTGGTGTGCGGTACCACGGGTGAGGCAGCGGCGTTGTCCAAGGCCGAGCAACTGGCAGTGCTGGATGCCGTGCTGGCCTGGGTGGAGCCTGGCAGGGTGGTGATGGGCCTGTCAGGTTACAACCTGCGTGAGTTGCTGGCCTTCCAGGCTGAAATCCAGCAGCGTGACATTGGCGGACTGCTGGTTCCCGCACCTTGCTATATCCGCCCTTCGCAGGCTGGCATCGAAGCCTTCTTCGCCACCGTGGCCGATGCCGCCAGCGTGCCAGTGATCGTCTACGACATTCCCTACCGCACTGGCGTACGCATCGAACGTGAAACCCTGCGCCGTATCGTGCGCCATCCACGCATTGCAGCGGTGAAAGACTGTGGTGGTGACAGCGAGACGACCATGGCCCTGATCGAGGACGGCCACGCCCAGGTGCTGGCCGGTGAAGACCTGCAGATCTTCAACAACCTGTGCCTGGGTGGGGCAGGGGCCATTTCAGCCTCCGCACATGTGCGCGCCGACCTTTACGTACGCATGGTGCAGCAGGTTGACAGCGGTGATTGGGCCGCCGCGCGTGGTACGTTCTACCAGTTGCTGCCCTGGATCAAAGTGGCCTTTGCCGAGCCCAACCCGGCCGTGGTCAAGGCGGCATTGCAGCTGCAAAGCCTGATTGCAGACGAGCTGCGCGAGCCCATGCAGGCGTGCACGAATACCACCCGAGACAAGCTGCAAAGCGTGCTGTGTTCGCTCGGCGCCTGAAGCGGCAACGGTTGATGGCGGGTTGACAAGCCGCCACACCCGGCATATACCGTTGGTTGTCAGGAGCCGCGCATCAATGGCGATGTCGCGGCCTCCACCCCGAACCCAAAGAGCAAATGAGCTCTCTCCGCATGCGGAGAGGGCTTTTTTTCGTCCCTGAAAAATAACAACAAGAGGTGGTCAACATGCGTCATGGTGATATTTCCAGCAGCAATGACACCGTCGGCGTCGCCGTGGTCAACTATAAGATGCCGCGCCTGCATACCCGCGATGAAGTGCTCGAAAACGCCAGGAAAATCGCCGACATCATTGTCGGCATGAAGCAGGGGCTGCCGGGCATGGATCTGGTGATTTTTCCGGAGTACAGCCTGCAGGGCATCATGTATGACCCGGCCGAAATGATGGAAACTGCCGTGGCCGTACCCGGCATGGAAACCGAAGTGTTCGCCCAGGCCTGCCGCAGGGCCAATGTCTGGGGCGTGTTTTCGCTGACCGGCGAGCGCCATGAAGAGCACCCGCGCAAATCCCCCTATAACACGCTGGTGCTGATCGACAACAATGGCGAGATCGTGCAGAAGTACCGCAAGATCATCCCCTGGTGCCCGATCGAGGGTTGGTACCCGGGCGACCAGACCTACGTTGCCGATGGCCCCAAGGGCCTGAAGATCAGCATGATCATCTGCGATGACGGCAACTACCCGGAAATCTGGCGCGACTGTGCCATGAAAGGCGCCGAGCTGATCGTGCGCTGCCAGGGTTACATGTACCCGGCCAAGGACCAGCAGGTGCTGATGGCCAAGGCCATGGCGTGGGCTAACAACTGCTACGTTGCAGTGGCCAACGCCGCGGGCTTCGATGGTGTGTATTCCTACTTCGGTCACTCGGCAATCATCGGTTTCGATGGTCGTACACTCGGCGAGTGCGGTGAAGAGGAGATGGGTATCCAGTACGCCCAGCTGTCGATCTCGCAAATTCGCGATGCGCGGCAGAACGACCAGTCGCAAAACCACCTGTACAAGATCCTGCACCGTGGCTACAGCGGTATGCATTTGTCTGGCGACGGCGACCGCGGCATTGCCGAATGCCCATTCGAGTTCTACCGCACCTGGGTGCTGGATGCCGAGAAGGCCCGCGAGAACGTCGAGGCCCTGACCCGGCGCACCTCGGGGGTGGCGCAGTGCCCGGTCGGCAGCCTTCCCTACGATGCCAAGGAAAAGGAAGCCCGCTGACGGGGTTGCCCAGCGTGCCTGCGGGCACGCTGTTTCACAAAGCGAGGGGAAGACCATGCCGTTCTTGAACGACCTGCTGGAGCAGACGCGTCGCGATGCGTCCTCCAGTGCTGCACTGAGTGCCGAAAACTGCCACACCCGGGCAATCGTCGAGACCCACCTGCGCAGCGAAGACACCCTGCAGTCGCGTTTCCGCTTCGATGTCGCTGCCGTCATGCAGGTAGTACGCAACGAAGTGCTGGGCCAGGACGAAGTCTTGCAGGCCATCGAAGATGTGCTCACGGTGGTGCGTGCGGATATTCTCGACCCGCGCCGCCCGCTGTTCACGGCATTGTTCCTCGGCCCGACCGGGGTCGGCAAGACCGAGGTCGTGCGTGCCCTGGCCCGCGCCCTGCACGGTGATGCCGATGCCTTCTGCCGGGTCGACATGAACACGCTGGCCCAGGAACACTACGCCGCTGCTCTGACCGGCGCACCACCGGGCTATGCTGGCGCCAAGGAAGGCCGCACGCTGTTTGACCAGGCGTTGCTGGACGGGAGCCAAGGGCGCCCAGGGATCGTGCTGTTCGATGAGCTGGAGAAGGCCAGCAAGGAGGTGTCCCAGGCGTTGCTCAATGTGTTCGACAATGGCCTGCTGCGCTTGGCCTCCGGTGAAAAGAGCTTCAATTTCCGTAACACACTGGTGTTCATGACCAGCAACCTGGCGGCAGACGAAATACGCCAGCACCGGCTGGGCCCGCTGGCGCCGCTGCGGCGTCTGCTTGGCCTGCAGGCAGGGTGCCGCGAGCGTTTGCTGGGGCTGGTGCGGCGGCGCCTGGTGAAGCGTTTTTCTGCCGAGTTCGTCAACCGCATCGACAGCACTGTGGTGTTCAATGCCATCGAACAGGAGGTGAGCGAGCGCATCGTTGAACTGGAGGTGTCGCGCCTGAACCGGCGCCTTGCCAAGCATCACTGCCGCCTGCAGCTGGATGCGGCGGTGGTTGGCAAGCTGGCCAGCGAAGGCCACGACCTGGAGTTTGGCGCGCGTGCGCTCAAGCGCTTTATCCGCCATGAGCTGGAAGTGCCACTGGCCGAGTACCTGCTTGGTAACCGCATCCCATACCAGGCAGACGTGACGTGCATGACGGTGGCCGGCCACCTTGAGCGCGGGCGCATCCGTTTTTCGTTGCCGACATGACGGTTGTCACAGGATGGTGTGATGAGTAGACAAGACAGGCAATTGAAGGTGGGCTTGCTGTTCGCCGAAACCGGCGTTACCGCAGCCATTGAACGCTCGCAGCGCTGTGGCGCGCTGCTGGCGGTCGAACAGGTTAACCGCGAGGGGGGCGTACTTGGCGAACCGGTTCTGACCCTGGTCGGCGACCCCGGGGGCGACCCGGACCGTTATCGCAATCTGTGTGACGACTATGTGCGCAACCACGGTGTGCGCCTGATGCTCGGCTGCTACATGTCGCACACCCGCAAAGCCGTGATGCCCGTCATCGAGCGCGCCGATGGCTTGCTGTTCTATCCCACGCCCTATGAGGGCTTCGAGTACTCGCCCAATATCATCTACGGGGGGCCGGCACCTAATCAGAATAGCGCGCCTCTGGCGGCATACCTGACACGTCATTACGGCGCCAGGGTCGCCTTCGTCGGTTCCGACTACATCTACCCGCGGGAAAGCAACCATGTCATGCGCCACCTGTACAAGCAGCATGGTGGTGAAGTGGTGGAAGAAGCCTACATGCCCCTGTACCCCTCGGCCGATGACCTGGCCCTGGTGGTCGAGCGGGTGGTGCGTTCTGCCCCAGACGTGGTGTTCTCGACCGTGGTCGGTACGGGGACGGCAAGCTTCTACCAAGCAATGGCGCAGCGCTATGGCAATGGCCCTCGGCCGCCGATCGCCAGCTTGACTACCAGCGAGGCAGAAATTGCCGAAATGGGGGCCGAGGCGGCCCGTGGCAACATCGTCGTGGCACCCTACTTCACCAGCGTCGAGTCACCGCAAAGCAACGCATTCGTCAGTCAGTGCCGTGCGTTCTTTCCGGCCGATGTGCGCATCACTGCCTGGGCCGAGGCGGCGTACTGCCAGATGCGCATGCTGTGCCAGGCGGTAAATGCCACCGGCAGCCTGGAGGTGGAGGTAATCCGCAATCACCTGTACCACGCGAGCATGGATAGCCCCCAGGGCAGGGTGCAGGTGGAGCAGCAGAACAACCACTCGCACCTGTTTTCACGTATCGGCGAGATCGATGCGCGCGGGCAGATCTGCATCAAATGGCAATCGCCTACGACCATCCGCCCTGACCCCTATGTGGTGGTTCACAACCTGGACGACTGGACCTTGAGCATGATGGGAGGCGGCCCCTCATGAGCACGTCGAACATCCTGAACACGCTGCGTGAACTGCACGTGGGCATCGTTTGTCCGCCCAGTGAAATCACTGATGCCCTGGTGTTGCAACTGATGCGTATCGGCTGCTCGGTGAAGCAGTGCTGGCCACCGCCCAAGGCGTTCGACACCCACACCGACCTGGTGTTTTGCGGGGTGTTCGAAGGCCGCCACCATGCCGAGCTGGGCAAGCTGCTGGCCCAGGGCGGCGTACGCCTGACCGCCATCGCCTTGGTGGAGTACGAGAGCCCGACCATTCTTTCGCAAATCCTGGAGCTGGGGTGTCACGGCGTGATGGTGCTGCCTCTGGACAACCACAAGGTGCTTCCGGCGTTGGTGTGCGCCAGAAGCAACAGCGAAGCCCAGGCCCGCTTGATGCAGAAGAATGCCCAGTTGCAGGAGCGTCTGGAGCACCAGGCCGACATCAACAAGGCCAAGGTCCTGCTGATGGCGGCCCAGGGCTGGCAGGAGCCTGAAGCTCATGCCTACTTGTCGAAAGAAGCGATGAAACAGCGGCTGTCGATGCTGGAAATGGCAAGAAAAACCCTAAAACAATTCGAATGAGAAGAGGTTGCCATGTTGTACGGACTGGTTCTGCTGTATGTGGGTGCAGTGTTGTTCATCAACAGCATCTGGCTGATGGGGCGTATCACTGACCGCGAAGTGGCGGTGATCAACCTGTTTGTCGGTTTGCTCAGCCTGTTGGTGGCGGTCTACCTGATCTTCGTGGTGGGCTCGGCCGAAGGCATCAAGGCCGGTGCCTTGACCCTCCTGTTCGCCTTTACCTACCTGTGGGTGGCCGCCAACCAGGTGCTGCAGGTTGATGGGCGCGGGCTAGGCTGGTTCTGCCTGTTCGTCAGCGTGACGGCGCTGGTGGTGACAGTCAGTTCCATCCCTGGCGCCGAAGGGCTGTTGAAGGTATGGGATGTGCTGAACTGGGCGGCGTGGACGGTGTTGTGGTTCAGCTTTTTCCTGTTGCTGGCGCTGGCCAGGAAGATCCAGCGTCTGGTGGCGGCAATGACCTTGCTATGCGCGATCTTCACCGCCTGGGTGCCCGGGCTGTTGATCCTGTGGCAGCAGATGGGCTGACGGCCATGCGCCCGCTGTGGAGCAGCCTTGCGCTGTGACGCTGCCCTTACGGCAGGCGCTTTTCCATCGGCTGATACACCAGCCCGGCAAACTCACCCACGTCGCCTGCCAGGGTGAAGCCGTAGCGTTGGTAGGCGGGTACAGAAGACAGTGATGCCTTTACCGTCACCACCTCAGCGCTGGCATGCTCCAGTGCTGCGTTCATCAACCGCTTGCCTATGCCCTGGCGTTGCAGGCCTGGTGCAATGAACAGCATCGCAATGTGACGGCCTTCCTTGAGCTCGATCAGCCCTGCGATAGCACCTTCGACAAAACAGGCCAGCATGAGGTTGTCACCTTGCATGCGCTCGGCAAACGCCTGGGGTGCCGACACCTGGGTAAAGGTCTCGATACCTTGCGCCGACAGCGTGGGCGCGACTGCCTGCATGAAGGCATCCATGCACAAGGCGCAGGCCTGGGGGAGGTCGTCAGGGGTGAGCGTGCGTACTTGCATGGTAATCGTCCTTGTCGGGTGTCCTTCTGTTGCCCACTTTATCCTGTTACGGGTTCAGAGGCCGATGCGGCATCAAGCTGCCTTGGCAGCGCCCGGCTTGCGTTCGCCAATCAGGATGTCTTCGAAGAATGCCCCGACAGGTTCGGTAGGGTGGCACAGTTGTATCTCCAGCACCCACACCACCTCGCTCGGGACAATCTCCACCTCGGCCAGCTTGTCCTGGCTATACAACACATGCGGGAAGTCGGCGATGCGATGCCCGGCCAGGTTGCGCTCCAGCTGCCAACCTTTGGCCTGGGCACTGCGCTCGGCGAAGTCATACAGTTCACGTCCGGTCAACCCGCGGCCCCAGGCCTGACGGGTCTCGTCGAACACTTCATGCAGTGCCTTCACGCAGGCGTGGTGCAAAGCGTGCTGGCCAAACACGAAGGTATCGCCATAGTCACCTTCATAGCCATCCCATACCGGCCCAACGTCGACCACGACGATGTCCGTGGTACGTAGCACACGTTGAAGGTCAATGCCTTGCCGTGGCGTACGTACGGTATCGTCACCAAAACGGATGTAGGTGGGGTGCCAGGTGTGTGAGGCGCCCATCGCCTGCAGGGTATGCGCGGCCATCTCCAGTGCCTGGGCGGTGGTCATGCCGACCTGCAGTTGGCTGGCAATGGCGGCCACGGCCCGTACCGACTGTTCGCGGGCTGCGAGCATGCCGTCCAGCGAATAACGTGGGCCGACCTTTTCCAGCTCAGGGTGCAGCGGGTTGGTTGAGGAAGCCTGCGTTGTCAGTGCACCGCTGGCGACAAAGGCCTCGGCCACAAAACGATGGGGCTGTACCCCTGCTGCAAGGCATTGCTCGCGGGCCTGGCTGATCATCGTGGCATTGCCACAGGCATAGACCTGGGTTTCGCCCCAGCGATGTGTCTGGCTGAGCGCCACCTGCTGTATACGTGCCTGGGCCGAGAGCACCGGTTGCCAGCGAAAGTGCGGGTGCACACGGCTGGACACGTCGAGGAATTCGCGATCATAAAAATCCGCCGGCGAAGAGCCGCCCCAATACAGCGTGACGTCGGCATCGCCGGCCAAGGCTGTCAGCAACAGCGGCTTGATGCCGGCGTAACCTGTGCCAGTGGCGAAAAGGATCAGCGGGCGTTGGTCATCGTGCTGCCAGGTACAGGCGCCCAGCGGGCCCTCGAGCTTTACCGTTGCACCTGCTTGCAGGGTGGGCAGCAAACCTTCAGTGAACAGGCCGCCGCTGACCTTGCGGATGTGAAACACCAGTTGCCCTTGTTCCCGGGCAGGCAGGTTGGCAATGGAGAAACAGCGGCTGTCGCCGTTGTCCAACTGAAACCGCATGTACTGGCCCGCCCGCACCTCCAGCGGCTGAGCAGGCTGCAACACCAGCTCGACGATATCTGCGCTCAGCGCGCGCTTGCCAACCACCTGTGCCTGGGTTTCCAGTGCCGGGGCGTCCAGTGACCAGCCGGGTATTTCCAGGCGCATGTCGCTGCAGGCGTGGCTCTGGCACAGCAGCATCTCGTCGGCGGCCAAGGGGTAGGAAGGCGGCGGCGTGTCCGCATCCCGCTGCTTGTCCTGATGCTGCCCCGACACCACCTTGACCTTGCACGAGCCGCAGGCGCCGCGGCGGCAGGAGAAGGGTACCGGCAGGCCGCAGGCGAGCATGGCGTCGAGCAGCAGCTCCTGGCTGGCTTCGAAGGTTTTGCCCGAGGGCGAAATTTCAATGACGTGGCGGCTTTGCATGAGCACCTCGGGGCAAATGGAGGTTCGATTGTTGCTATAGTTCAGGACCAGCAGAACCTCCAGTTTTGGATATTTCATATGGTCCAGCTTCGTAAATGGCAGCCACTGCTCAAACTCGATGGGGCACAAGCTTCGTACCGGCAGATCGTCGAAGGGTTGGTGGCCGCAATCAGCGAGGGTCGCCTGCGCCCTGGCACGCCGTTGCCGGGCACGCGGGAGATGGCGCAACTGCTGAACGTCAATCGCAAGACCGTGATCCTTGCTTATGAGGAAGCCGAAACCAAAGGCTGGCTGCAAAGCGTGCAACGCCGGGGCACCTTTGTCAGCCAGCAGCTGGCGCCTGGCACAGCGGCCGTTTGCGGTGCCGTGCGGCCTTTTGCCCTGGCGCTGCCAGAGGAACCTGCCGTTGCCTACTTCAAGGCGAACGAACAGGCTGTGGCCCAGCAAGGGCGGCCAGGGGCCTTGTTCTTCGACAACGGCGCCTGTGACCACCGCCTGCTACCGCAGGCTGTACTGCACCGCTATTACCGCAATGCCTTGCGCAGCAGCTTCAGCAGCAATAGCGTGCGCCACGGCAGCGAGTGCAGCAGCCGCTACCTGCGCAGCGCCCTGGCCGACATGCTGCGGCACAATCGCAGCCTGAACGTTGGCGCCGAGCATATCTGCCTGACCCAGGGGGTGCAGATGTCGCTGTCCCTGGTGGCCAGTGTGTTGCTCAAGCCGGGTGACGTTGTGTTGGTCGAGCGCCTGAGTTACCCCCCTGCCTGGGAGATCTTCCGTCAGCTGGGTGCCCGCCTGGTGACCGTGGAGCTGGACCATGAGGGGTGCCGGGTCGATCAGCTAGATGCCCTGTGCCGGCAGCACAAGGTGCGGATGATGTACATAACACCCCATCACCAGTTCCCGACCACGGTCAGCCTGCCAGCCGGGCGCAGGCAACAGTTGCTGGAGCTGGCGCGCCAGCATGCGTTTTGCGTGGTCGAAGAAGATTACGACTACGAATACCACTTTGCCGGGCGGCCTTATCTGCCGTTGGCCAGCGACCGCCAGCAGCGGCACGTGATTTACATTGGCTCACTGTCCAAGCCTTTGGGCAGCACGTTCCGTTGCAGCTATATCGTGGCACCGGTGGAAGTGACAACCGTGCTGGAACGCAGGGCGATGTTGACCCTGGGGCAGGGCGATGCAGTCATGCAGCAGATGTTGGCGGACCTGATCAATGATGGCGAACTGAAGAAGCACCTGCGCCGGGTCAACCGCGAGTACCGGCGCCGGCGCGAGACCTTGTTGGGGTGCTTGCGCGATGCGTTCGGCGAACAGATCAGCGTGCAGGTGCCAGAAGGTGGCCTGGCGCTGTGGGTGAGGTTTGCCGATGAGATCAACGTGGATCAGTTGGTCGACAAATCGCTGGAACGGGACCTGGTGGTGCGCAGTGGGCGACAGTTTTCACCGTTTGGCCATGCCGAGAATGCCTTGCGCCTGGGGTTTGCTTCGCTGGATGCGGATGAGATCCGGCAGGCGACCCAACGCCTGGCAGACGCCGCGAAAGCGATTGGCAAGGCGCGGTGGCTGTAGGCACGGCCTTCTGTCGCGACAGGGGATGGCACGGGCTTCGTCCGTGTTCGCGGGCAAGCCCGCTCCCACAGTGATCGCGCTGGCCTCAGGATTTGTGCAAGAGGGTTACGCCCCCAAGGGTCGCGAAGCCTCTGGGTCTCAACGCATTCCGTTCGGTTACCGCACATAACCGCATCACGGCGCCTCAAGCCTGCGCCAGCACCTCCGATAGCAGCACACCCACCCTCGAATCTTCGATCAGAAGTGGTGCCAACAAGGAGTACTGCCCGCATGCTTGCCAACCTGAAAATTCGCACCGGAATGTTCTGGGTGTTGTCGCTGTTCAGCCTGACCCTGCTGTTTTCGACGGCCAGTGCCTGGTGGGCTGCCGTGGGTAGCGACCAGCAGATCACTGAACTGGACCAGACTGCGCACCAGTCGGACCGGTTGAACAATGCGTTGCTGATGGCGATTCGCTCCAGCGCCAACGTGTCTTCGGGCTTTATCGAGCAGTTGGGTGGCCATGACGAGAGTGCAGGCAAGCGCATGGCGCTGTCGGTGGAGCTGAACAACAAGAGCCAGACGCTGGTCGACGAATTTGTCGAAAACGCCCGTGAACCCGCCCTCCGCGTGCTGGCAACCGAGCTGCAGGCTACCTTTGCCGAATACGCCAAGGCGGTGGCGGGGCAGCGTGAAGCGACCCGCCAGCGTTCGCTGGAGCAGTACTTCAAGGTCAACAGCGATGCCGGTAATGCCATGGGGCGTTTGCAAACCCTGCGCCAGCAGCTGGTGACCACACTGAGCGAACGTGGCCAGCAAATCATGCTCGAGTCCGACCGGCGTCTGGCCCGGGCGCAATTGCTGAGCCTGTGCCTGCTGGGCATGACCGTGGTGCTGGCGGTGCTGTGCTGGGCGTTCATTGCCCAGCGTGTGTTGCACCCCCTGCGTGAAGCCGGTGGGCATTTCCAGCGCATTGCCAGTGGTGACCTGAGTGTGCCGGTGCAAGGGCAGGGTAACAACGAAATCGGCCAACTGTTCCATGAGCTCCAGCGCATGCAGCAGAGCCAGCGCGACACTCTGGGGCAGATCAACAACTGTGCCCGGCAGCTGGACGCCGCCGCCAGGGCGTTGAACGCGGTCACCGAGGAAAGCGCCAACAACCTGCGCCAGCAGGGGCAGGAGCTGGAGCAGGCCGCCACTGCCGTGACCGAAATGACCACGGCAGTGGAGGAGGTGGCGCGCAACGCGATCACCACCTCGCAAACCACCAGTGAATCCAACCAGCTGGCCGCGCAAAGCCGCCGGCAAGTCAGCGAAAACATCGACGGCACCGAAGCCATGACCCGCGAGATCCAGACCAGCAGTGCGCACCTGCAGCAGTTGGTGGGGCAGGTGCGGGACATCGGCAAGGTGCTGGAAGTGATCCGCTCGGTGTCCGAGCAGACCAACCTGCTGGCGCTCAATGCTGCCATCGAGGCGGCCCGTGCCGGTGAGGCCGGGCGCGGCTTTGCGGTGGTGGCGGATGAGGTGCGCACACTGGCCTACCGCACGCAACAATCGACCCAGGAAATCGAGCAGATGATCGGCAGCGTGCAGGCGGGGACCGAAGCTGCGGTGGCATCCATGCAGGCCAGCACCAACCGCGCCCAGTCGACACTGGACGTGACCCTGGCCTCGGGGCAAGTGCTGGAGGGCATCTACAGTGCGATCGGCGAAATCAACGAGCGCAATCTGGTCATTGCCAGTGCGGCCGAAGAGCAGGCTCAGGTGGCGCGCGAAGTAGACCGCAACTTGCTGAACATCCGCGAACTGTCGAACCATTCCGCGGCGGGTGCGCAGCAGACCAGCGAGGCGAGCAAGGCGTTGTCGGGGCTGGGGCTGTCCCC
>NZ_JBJJLR010000043.1:0-47989 GCF_046230975.1 Pseudomonas sp. KCJK9058 | reverse complement strand
TTCGAAGCGCGCCGGGGTGTTGTCGGTGAACCAGCCGTGCACTTCGCCGTCGATGGAGATGCCATTGTCATCGTAGAAGGCGATCAGCTTGTTCAGACCCAGGGTGCCGGCCAGCGAGGCGACTTCATGGGAGATGCCTTCCATCATGCAGCCGTCGCCGAGGAACACATAGGTGTTGTGGTCGACGATATTGTGGCCGTCACGGTTGAACTGGGCAGCCAGCACTTTTTCGGCCAGGGCGAAGCCCACGGCGTTGGCGATACCCTGGCCGAGCGGGCCGGTGGTGGTTTCCACGCCTGGGGTGTAGCCGTATTCCGGGTGGCCCGGGGTGCGGCTGTGCAGTTGGCGGAAGCCTTTGATGTCATCGATGGTGACGTCGTAGCCGGTCAGGTGCAGCAGCGAGTAGATCAGCATCGAACCGTGGCCGTTGGACAGCACGAAGCGGTCACGGTCGGCGAAGCTCGGGTTGCTCGGGTTGTGCTTCAGGTAGTCGCGCCAAAGCACTTCGGCGATATCCGCCATGCCCATGGGGGCACCTGGGTGGCCGCTGTTGGCCTTTTGTACTGCGTCCATGCTGAGGGCACGAATGGCGTTGGCACGCTCACGACGACTAGGCATCGTTAGTCTCCTGACTGCTAGGTTGGGTGGCAAAAAGCGCGCATTCTGGCGCACTAGTATGAGTGCTACAAGGAAATGATTGCGGTCATCATTGCGAAGCAGGTTCGAGGTTGTTGGCAATCGGGCTTGAGAGATGAACCTGAGTTTGCAAGAAACGCCGGCTGAAATTTTGGCGTTTTCCCTCCGTTGATCGGCTGAATAGGCCAATAGACTTTGCTTGCTGTTTGCAAAAACCTTACCATCCGCAGCTACGAATATTTCTGCAGCTGTCAGGGACGAAAATGAATCACCTTAGCATCGCCAAAGAAGCCCTCATCGCTCAGGCACAAGCTGTTAGCCAGCTGGCCGACCGCCTGGATGGCGAATTTCAGAGCGCTGTTGAGCTCATCCTCGCTTGTAAGGGCCGAACTGTTGTGTGCGGCATGGGCAAATCTGGCCTGATCGGTCAGAAGATGGTTGCCACGTTTGCATCGACAGGCACCCCCAGCTTTTTCCTGCATCCTGCGGAAGCCTTCCATGGCGACTTGGGTATGCTCAAGCCGATCGACGTGCTGATCCTCATCAGCTATAGCGGCGAAACGGAAGAGTTGATCAAGTTGATCCCGAGCCTCAAGTCATTCGGCAACAAGATTATTGCAATGACCGGCAATGGGAAATCGACCTTGGCCAAGCACGCCGATATTTGGCTGGATATCTCGGTTGATCGTGAGGTGTGCCCGAACAATCTGGCGCCTACTACTTCGACTCTGGCTACCATGGCCATGGGCGATGCGTTGGCCGTGGCGCTGATTGAAGCGATCCAGTTCAAGCCGATGGATTTCGCTCGCTACCACCCAGGCGGCAGCCTGGGGCGCAAGCTGCTAACCCGCGTGCGCGATGTGATGCACTCGCCGGCACCTATTGTGAACTCCACTACAAGCTTCCATGATTGCCTGCTGGTGATGACTCGCAGTCGTCTTGGCATGACAGCTGTAATGGATAATAACAAGCTCGTGGGCATCGTGACTGACGGAGACTTGCGCCGAGCGCTGCTGAGTAACGAAGGGGTCATTCACGAAAGTGTTGCGCAGTTCATGACGGCTAATCCGCACACTATTTCCGAGGATGCGCAGCTTTCGGAGGCAGAGGCCTACATGCTGGATAACAAGATCCGAGCATTGGCTGTTACTGATGCAGAAGGTGCCGTGGTGGGGGTGGTCGAGATTTTCGACTAAGCACCGTTCAAGAGCCGATAAGTATGAACTATATCGGCTCTTCACGATAAGCCCGTTGGGCTAAGGAAATGGCTGATTTACTGAGCCATTTTTGCCATCACCTTTGCATATCCCGCCGCGCTGCCTAAAACGGCATCCTTGCCTTGGGCAAAGAGAATGGCATCGGCAACTTCACGGAAAGCGCCAGTCCCGCCTGCTGCCGTCAATGTCTGAGTCGCCGCAGTTTTCACGTAGACCGGCGCGTCTGCCACTGCAAACGAGATCCCGCACGCGGCAAATGCTGGCAGATCAATGCAATCGTCACCAATACATGCAGTTTGCTCAGTCGTGACTCCAGCCTCAGACATGAGCTGGTTGCAGGCCGCGAGTTTGTCCTTCACGCCAAACTGGCAAAGTGTCACACCCAAATCCGCTACACGCTTGCGCAAGGTTGCGGAATCACGCCCGGACAGTACTGCTACCCGCACACCATTCTCCTCCAGCAAGCGCATACCCATGCCATCACGCACGTGGAAGCGCTTGAGGCATTCACCGGTAGCGTCGTAGTAGATGCCACCGTCAGTCAGTACACCGTCCACATCAGTGATTACCAAGCGGATATCTGCCAATGTCGGCTTTGTTACTGGTGCTTGGCCAGACATCAGCGCGCGTACCTGTTCCAAGCATTCCGGTGTATCCACACCAGGACCGGTCGGCTCAACGACGTAGGCACGAATGCAGTAGCCCGCTGCCATCAAACGTAGTTGTTCAAGCTTTTCTGCATGCTCAATCATGGGCTGTGGCAGGGTGGCATATTCAGCTAGTACCTCACGGCGATAGGCGTAAACGCCGACGTGCTTAAGGTATGTAGCCACTTCGCTATCGCGAGGGTAAGGAATTGGCGAACGGCTGAAATACAGCGCGTTACCATTTGCTGCAAGCACCACCTTAACGGTGTTAGTGTTACTCGCTTCATGCGCGTCGATCGGGTGGCACAGAGTGCCGACTTTAACGCTAGCATCTGCCAACATGCCAACAGCCAAAGCTTCAATATCGGCCGGACGAACTAGCGGTTCATCACCTTGCAGGTTGATATAAATATCTGCGTCAACTTGGGTCATGACTTCCGCAAGGCGGTCGGTGCCAGACGGATGGTCGGGCGAAGTCATCACGCATTCGCCCCCGAAGCCGCGTACCGCATCGGCAACACGCGCGTCGTCGGTAGCGATCACAACGACGTGCGCATTGGTTACCTGCAGTGCCCGCTCATAAACGTGCTGCACCATCGGCTTGCCGGCGATATCAGCGAGTGGCTTACCTGGTAGGCGAGTGGAGCCATAGCGGGCTGGAATGACAATCGCAACCCGTTTTTTTGAACTAGCCATACTCACAATCCTTGTCACCGAAGACTTACGAAATCGCCAGCGGCGGGAAAGACTTGATCAAGTCGTCCAGGGCCTTGATTTGCGCCAGAAAAGGCTCCAATTTGTCCAGCGGCAGCGCGCTCGGGCCATCGCATTTAGCTTGGTCTGGGTTCGGATGGGCTTCGAGGAACAGGCCTGCCAGTCCAACGCCCATGCCTGCACGAGCCAGATCGACGACTTGCTCGCGACGGCCGCCAGAAGCTGCGCCGGACGGGTCACGGTTCTGCAAAGCGTGGGTTACGTCGAAGATGATTGGCAGGTTGTCACAGGTTCGCTTCATGACGCCAAAGCCCAGCATGTCAACGACCAGATTGTCGTAGCCCATGCAGGAACCGCGGTCGCACAGGATCAATTGGTCGTTACCGGCTTCTTTGAACTTGTGGACAATGTTTTGCATCTGAGAAGGGCTAAGGAATTGTGGCTTTTTGATGTTGACTGGCTTCCCCGTTTTGGCCAGTGCCGTTACAAGATCTGTCTGGCGAGCCAAAAAAGCAGGTAGTTGGAGGATGTCAGCTACCTCGGCGACGGGAGACGCTTGATAAATTTCATGTACATCAGTAATTACTGGGACGCCAAACTCCGCTTTAACGGCTTCGAAAATTCGAAGTCCTTCTTCCATTCCTGGGCCGCGGTACGAATTGATTGATGAGCGATTTGCTTTGTCAAAGCTAGCTTTAAATACGAAGGGTATTCCAAGCTTCTGTGTGACTCGAACATATTCAGCGCACGCTGTAAGGGCGAGGTCTTTGGACTCGAGTACATTTATGCCTCCGAATAGCACAAACGGGGACTCGTTGGAGCAGGTGATGTCATTAGGGAGGCGCATGTTCATTCCTTTACATGAGGTTAGTCTGGCGGCCTCACATGCTGCCATTGTCCAGTCCCATAAAGGGTGGCAGGCTGGCACGTGGGTGGCGTTACGTGGCTGGACATAATAGCATAGAGAGAATTTTTTGTCTTCTGGGAATATTTTTTTGAAATTTATTGCAGATGGAAAAATTTTAAATAGCTTTAGTGTCTATTCTGTTAATGGGGCGTATATGAAACGTAGGAATTTTCTGCATCGATTGGGACTTACTTCAGTAATTCCGCTTATAGCAGGAGTTGCAGCGGGAGGCGAAAGGCGAGTTGCGCCTCAATCAGTAGTGACCGTAGAGAATTATATAGATGAGCATTTGCGAAGCTTGGAGGTGGATTCCGACTCAGAGCAGTTATTTCGGAAGTTAGAAAGTAAGTTTAGTGGCGTTAGGGTGGATCTAAGGGGCGGGAGGTTTAGAGTAAAAAATGTGCCTACCGCCAATTTGTATGTGAACGGAGTTTTTTTAACTGACGCTGGGGAGATTGAAGCTGCAGAGAGCGCTGGCATGATAGCAGCTAAAGACGATACTGGTGCTGTTGAGCAAGCGTACCGTGGCGGTCGAAAGAGGACGGGCTCAATTTCCGGAAGGTCTACCTTTTATAATAAAGTTATAATTGCATCTACTAATTGTCGTGCGTTGTTTGCACGTAGTGTTGTTATTGCATCTATTTATACCTGGGTTAAATCGAATTTAGGTTTGGCGGCAGCATCTCGGCAGTGCATAGTGAACGGGCCGCAAGCATCCACGATTTCCGCAGAGGAGTCAAAGTCTTATGGGTTTAGAGCATTTAATTACGGAGCGATTTTCAGTTCTGCGACTGTTTCAACTGGAGGTAACATCGCTACACGCCATGCTGAAACTAGTGGCTCTTATGTTTTGAACTTGGCTTCTAATACTACCAGAATTGGGAGTGGATATGGTGCTGAGCTAAAGGTTTATGTTACGGGTGGAAAGGTTTCAAAAATTGAGGTTGTCAAGCCTGGTAAAGGGTATCGGCTGAAAGAATCTAGATTGGAGGTTGAGGATCGCGGAGGACGGGGGCGTGGGTGCGAGGCTAAATTAAGGCTTGGTAAGGGTGGGTCCGTAGAGTCTATCATAGTTGTTAATTCTGGAAAGAATTATGGGCAGGATACGGAAGCTTTAATAATACAAAATATTGAAGCGTCAGCGATTATAGCGTCTTCTAGGAGTGAGTTATTTGGTTGTTCAAACTCGTTAATATTGTCATCCGTAAAATCCCGAGTGTCAAACAGCCTCGCAACGGTTATAGGTTCATATAAGTCAAGTGCCAAGAGTGAGAGATCGACTGTCATAGGTTCGGTAGAGTCACATGCTGTTGGAAGCGGCTCGATTGTGCTAGGTGGGAGTAGAAATACCGCGGCGGCGAGCGGCGCTATTGTTTTCGGGGAAAGAGTATTCTCTGACTCTCCGAACTCACTCAGTTTCGGATTTGCTCCGTCGGGTAAGAGAACTAGCGAGAATCTGAAGTTTAGGGTGGATTCCGGCGGGTGTGTATATTCTGCGGCCGGTTTTAAAGGAGCTGGGGACGCTAGGGGCGTGGCTGAGATGTTTGAAAACTTTAATAGGGGTGAGATACCTATAGGGTGTATTGTTACGGAAAGAGAAGGAAAAGTCGCGATATGTAAGGCGGAAGAAACAATGTTTGGAGTTAAAAGTAATTTTACTTTATTGGTAGGTGGTGGCGCTGATTTTCATTGGGCGGGAAAATATTTGTGCGATGAATTTGGACGGGTGCTGTATGAAGATATAAAAATGATTAGATATTTTGATTCGGAGTCAAGAGTGATCTATGAAGGGGCTAAGGACAATATCGAGCGGAGACAGTTGCTTCGGGGGCAGCGTACGGAGGATTATCTCATGAAGGTTCCAAAGCTTAATCCTTATTATGATGATTCTGTGAAGTATGTTCCGAGGAGTGAAAGGCCAGACGAGTGGAGTTGTATAGTTTATTCTGGGACTGTAAGGGTGCGGGTGACAGAAAGAGTTAAGCCAGGTGATTACCTGAATGCCATCGAGGGTATTGGAGATGTTTCTGATGATAAAACAGGATTGCGGTGTTTGAAAATCATCACGGAGTTCGAGGGCGGAAGAGGATATGCAGTTGCCGACTGTTTCCTGCGTTGACTAAAAACCCGGGGCGTTTAGCCCCGGGTGACAGTTCTAGATTAGATTAAGTATTTTTTCGTGGAATGAAATGTTGTGTTTCCTGCAATCATCTAGAGCTTCTGGGTGAGTCGTGGCAAGGCGACGGTCAATTTTCCAGCGATCTGGCTTCGTATATGTAGGTAGATATTTGTAGCCGTAAAATTTTGAAGAAAATGGAAGGCACAGAACCTTGCGATTTAGCAATGTTGCCCAGTAGGTTCCGTGAAACGAGTTGGTAATTACCGTCTCAGCGCTACCCATGAATGCAATAGCATCCTGAAGTGATGCTCTATTGTCCAGGGTCGGAAGTCCATGTATGTCGGACTCGCCGAAGTCTTTTGCTGCATGTTTGTAGAAAACGACATCATGTTGAATGGCGTAATCTTTGTCAAAAAGATCTGACATACAGCTTACACACGGAACGTATTCGCCGCCTTCTCTTCTGAATTCGCGAAGTCCAACTAAATCAAGGCCTTGGATGGCGAATGGGTCATTCTGTTTTCGGCCGCTACGTGAACTGCCTATACCCCATGCGACTTTCTTTTTTGCTTTGAGCTTCGGAAGTATGTCAAGCGGCTCTTTGAAGTAGGGTTCAATTGCTCCTCCTCCAATTATGGCAAGGTCGCTTTCTGGGAAGTACTCATCCCGAATGTCATGCGCAGTCGAGTCCGGGAATTTGAAATAATGATAAGGGCTACACGCAATGTCACCGACATTGGGAGTGTTTTTTATATGTATGTATATTGCTTTCATTGTTATTCCAGGCAATTACAGGTTGTTGGCCTCAGGGTTCGTTAGGGCATACCAACGAACCGCTAATCGATCCTTCGAGTCTCTGAAGAAAGCGTCTCGATCACGTCTGTATTTGTCGAATTTTTTATTCGTTACCATACAGCGAATTACAACGGTCTCGAATGGCTTCAGCATCTTCCCTGGATAATAGTCGACCCGAGATCGGGGCTGAATTCCGATCTCAACTGACGACTTTTTTACTGCGGGTACCTTTACATCATCATTAGCAGGCTTAGTTTGCGTGCTCGCATCATTGGCGGGTTTAGCTGGTTTCTTAACTTCTTTAGGTGCTTCAGTTTTTGCTGCTGGTGCAGCGGCCTTAGCATCAGGTTTCACTGCTGGTTTAGCAGGTGGAGTAGCTGGTTTTTGTGGGGCTGGGGTTTTAGCTGGGGCAGCGGGCTTTTTCGGTGGTTGAGTATGGAAAAGAGCGGAACCCTTTTGCCAAACTGAGACAAGAGATGCGTCTTCTGCAATGACGAATTTCCGCTCAACACCGCCGAAGGCATCTTCAAAAGCGTACCCGAGCAATAGTTTTGCATCGGCTTTAATCGGCGAGGTCAAGAATGTTTTGAAAACGCGTTCAGCCAACTGAGGATCAATAAGAACTCCATCTTGGACACCTTTGAATCTTGCAGCAAGATCTGCTGAAAAATCAATTGCCCCACGATGAATCTCTTCAATAAGAATGTTTCGTCGCGATTGTTCAGTTTCGGTTCGGAATTTGGGTGTTAAATTCCCTTGGTAATCAAATTCAAAGCAAACTAAGCTGCCGGCAGCTTTACAAGTCAAAAACTCGCAAATGTGACGATTGCTTGTAAGTGCGCTCTCATGCCCGACGCTTAGCGACTCGCCGGCATATGCACTTAATTTGTGGCCTAAAATTTCCCAGCGTTCAGCGCCTTGCAGGGTCGCATAGTAGTAACCCTGAAGCGGTCGACCAATCAGATTGCCGAGTGAGCCTTGCATATTGCCTTTCCAGCCGATATCGACAATAGCAGGTTGAGATTCGGAAGCGATGCCGCTGACTTGAAGATATTTCTGGTAGGCTTCACGTTCAGTTTGAGCATGTGCAAGTATTTCACTCGACAAGTTCACACATACTTTGGAGAACGCGACTCTCCCAGCGCTGTCAGAACTCAGTGGTTGATCAATTGTCAGGCCGCTATTGTCGAAAACGATCTGCTCAATTTCTGGAGTGCTGCTGAGCCCAAAGCGGTTCTTGAGAAGATCTCGAAGCGATACACCGGCCTCAAAGGGCTGGCAAGCAACCGACGTAATGTCGCTGATTGTCTGAAGTGCCGCTACACGTGCTGCTCGGCGAGAGCAGTACAAGTAGTAGCTAGGGACCGCGTCAGGTATGTGTCTAGTTAGCGCATCGTAGGCTTGCTTGAGTACCCAGCCTTCACGAGATAGGAAATAGAGTCGGGACACACCTTGCGCTTTGGCAGTTCTTGATAGCCATACCATGAAGCCCGAAAGTACTGGGCCAAGGCCAGCGTATCCGAGCTTATAGCTGCTACCCATAAAGAGAGTTTCCTGCTCTAACGGGCCGCTTGGCAAGTCAAAAAATTTATTTGCAATCAAACCAGCTATGACACTTCTTGATTTTTCGCCGACACCGGAGCGTGGATTGAAAATCTTGGCGTAATGTGGGTTGGCACGCATTCTATCAATAGCGCGTGGAATACGGAATGCAAACATGCCTCGAGCTTGCGATTGATCTACGTCAGCAGCTTTGTTATCACCGACATGAAGATGTTTAGTAGGTTTGATGCGTTGGTCGGCAATGACGTAATCATAAAGTCCACCCTCTTTCTTACGGACTCCATAATCGCTAGAAACATAAAGTTTTTTATAGCCTGTATAACCAGTCTTCTCTACCATCGCTAGAATGGTTTCGTAAGGGAGGTACATATCAGAGATGATAGTGATGGGTCTATTCGACGCTTTCGCCACATTCCAGAGTCGATAGCCTAGCTCACGCTTTTCAACAAGTGCTACCTCAAGATCAAGCTCCTTTTTCTTGATCTGTCCGATGATTTCAGGATCAATCTGGTAATGTTCAATTATTTGTTCGTAGATTTCATCTAAGGTGATTTCACCTTTGGTTGAGCGAGCTCGTGTCTCAACCTCAGCGTTTAGACGAACTCTCGCAAAATCTTCGGTTACCCCACGGGATATTTTGAGCGCCTCTCGCTCAAGGAAGTGATAGGCGTCAGCGGGAACCTCAACTGGTCTTGCAATCAATGTGTCAAATAGGTCGAAAGAAATACTCTCGATCTCGTTATTACGAATTGCGCGTTCGAACTTTTCAACTGCAATGAGTTCAGCGTCAAGCGCAGGGCTGGCGGAGCGCAGGTCTTTGCTGATCTTTGTTGCGTTAATCGCACTAACAAGGTGCTGAGGGTATTCATTGTCAATTTCTTCAAATTTGACAAATTTATCGATGCCTTTAGCATTTGCGCGCTTCTTCGCAACAAGAGCATACAGCAACTCGCTGAGGAATTTACCATCATGAACCAATCGAGTGCTCATAACCTGATGTCGTTCCAGTAGGAATGTCATCAGATTGTCTCGGGCCACTTGCGCATTAACCCCGAGGTCAGTCAAGTAGTTGTCGCTGTAATGGCTAAGGAATGTATTGCCCATTACCTCGATATTTCTTGACCACAGCATAGCCTGCATGCCTACGGACGACGAGCAGGTTATTACCTTGCTTACTTGTGGTAAAAGATGCTGCGAGATAGTTTGAGTTTTATCAAAGCTTGGAGAGTATATTAGGTTCGGCCAACTCGCCTTTAAAAGGGCATAGGTTTGCGGATTCAAAACAGTATCGTGAATCTTAGGGCTAACGTATTGTGTCGCTACAATGCCGGTGTTCTCTGGTGATTTTGCGAGAACATCATGTAAGAAATCGATCTGAGACGCATAGGGGGTGTCGCTAATGAACGCATAGTGGTTGCTTACTTGTAATGGTACAAGTGCAAGTTGTTCAAAGTTGTGTTTCTTTAGTTCTACTTCATGGAGCTTTGGAAGTTTTTGATAAACATCTTTTATGCCTTCGCGGAACAACTCAAGCGTTGAGCTTTTATGTAAGTTATTGTCTTGAATGATTTCCAGACTGTGCTTATGAATGGCACCATCACGATAGAGGCCATCGACATCGAAAGTGGTTGTGGCAGGGAAAGGAGAGCGGCTAAATGCGCCTGGCATCTGATGCACAATTACGGCATCAGGGTACATTTCTTCAAGGAATGGGACCGGATTCTCCCAAATGAGGATGGCGTCGTAATGCTCGGATAGTTTTGGGGTGAGGAAAGTTTTAATTTTTTGTACAAAGTCGCTATCTTTATTTTTATACAGGTTCACCATTGGTAGGTGAATTCCTTGAGACAAACCATGGATCTCAGCCGCGGTAAGATTAATAATCTTAATCCCGCTTTCTATCCTTACATTTGGTTCAGAGATATAGTCGTTTGTTACCAGCTCTACGTCGAAGCCTTGGGTGCGGAGCAAATTTGCCTGTAAAAGCAAGTGCTTCAAATAGCAGTTTTTGAAGAAAAGCAGATCACCCTGTACTGCCCAGGGGGCGTTCCATACTAAAACTTTCATCATTTATACCTAATTTAATCCGTTACTAATTAGAGAGAGCTGGCAGTGCGCTGCAAGATCAACGTTTGAACAATTGGAGAAATAACCTTTTGCCATTCATAGACAGCAGAATTCGTCACGAAAATAGTGTCATCAGGTTTGACGGCAATCTGACGTGCAAAGAAGATTGCTGCGGGGTCGCGCATGTTGAGGCGTAAGACAGTTGGTTTGGCGTTCTTATCTTCGCTCATGCGGAAAACAAATACGCCTTCTGGGTTTGCATTCTGCTCACGCAAGCCACCTACGCTACCTAATGCGTCCAGAAGGCTAGTATTGTGGCTAGGCAGATCCTTAAGGCCTGGTTGTTCCACAGCCCCCATTGCTACGAATCGCTGGCGTGCTCGATCCAGTACTACTTCGGAATTTGGCCGAAGTACCATGTTATTCCCTGCTAGCACGTCCTCGTAGTTAAGCTGTTGAACTTGCGTGCCATTTCGAACTGTAACATTGACTAAATGTGGCTCCAATACAGGGCCACCCGCTTGGTTGACTGCATCGAGCAAAGTAAGGGGGCCTTGAAGGGTGCTGAAACGTCCTGGCGTTTTAACTGCACCAGCTACCAATACTGACCCTGACAAATCACCGACGAGTTCCACATGGGTCTGAACATCTGTAGTAATGCCTTTGAGCTGCTTCCGTATCACCTGTTCTACTTGATTAAGAGTCATGCCGGCGACAAATTGCCGGCCTACATAGGGTAGCGAGAGCATACCCTGAGCATCGACCCTAGACTTCAATTGCGTGCCTCCCGTGGCTAAGGGGGCGAAAAGTGCAGAGCCTTCTGGTGCGGTATCCGCGATGAGCACATTCAATGTGTCACCGGGTGCGAGACGTACTTCAGGAGAGATTGGCTTGGTCACGCTTGCTAGAGCGGGGCGCGCAGCTTGAAACATAAATGGAGCGATGGTGTTCGCATTTATTTCAATCAAGTTGTACATGGCGCTTTTGCTTTCAATTTCCCCTTTGTAGGGACCAGCACCAGACAGCGTACCACCGCAGCCAGTTAGTCCTAGGCTTGCTAAGATCATGGTGGCTATTTTCAGATTGAAAGACTTAGAGCCAGTCAGGAATTTAATCACGATGATCCTCGATCGAAGCCAGAATGAAGCGGGTGATGCCGTATACCATCAGCAGGCCAAGCAAGATAGTTGCGAGGTTGTACCAGCGCTCAGGATATATTGCTAGCTGTGGGGTGTTTGGGCTAACGACAGTAACCAAAGTTCGAATTTTTTTACTTGCTTCAATGCGAGCATTGTCTACTGCTGCTACGGCAGTTTTATAAGTTTCCTCAGCAATTCCCGCATCAAGTGTCAGTTGCTGATAGCGTGAAGCGATGACGTTAAGTTGCGAGCCGTTTGCAGAAGATACCAAAAGGCGCTTTTCTTTAGCTAGTTGTTGAGTGATTGCTTCGACTTTTTGCCGTTGCTGACGTACTTGTGGAGCGTCAGAGCGGAGTTTAAAAGTCATTTCCGTAAGCACGGCTTGCTCTCTGGTGAACTGGCTCTCAAGTTCAGCGATAATCGTAGCTCGGCTTTGTGCTGTGTTGCCGCCGTCCAAGACTTTGTTTTCATTTTGGAAATTAATAAGTTGATTTTTCCGCTTCGAATAATTAAGACGTGCAGTTTCTAGTTCACTCTGAGCGAATTTCATTTGTTCTCGAGCGATATCGTGGCTTACTTCGTTAACAAAGTGCTCGCTTGCTTGGAGTATTGTCCTAAGAAGTCGCTCTGAAAGCTCAGGATTGAAAGCTTGAACTTCAACGCGAAGAAGACCGGTTAGCTCGTCGTAGTGCGCTGATACCATGCGCTGATAGTAAGAAAGCAGTTTTTCATTCGGTGCATCTTTATCTAGCCAGAAAAAAACATCTTTGCTTTGGGAGGAGTATTGCTCTACCCAATGAACTCGGTCTTCGAGAAGCAACATCATGTCCATCGATGTGATGTATTCTCTAAGATAAAGAGTTTCCTCTCGAGATACTGGATTTGTGCCAGTCAGTAGTGTTGCAATGCCTGGCATTTGCGCAGCTTGATTGTTTCCATCTTGGCGTACGACAACTTGAGCTGTGCTGACATATCGGTCGGCTGCGAAAAGGCCGTAGTAAGCAATGGCTAGAGTCATCGGAATTACCACAATTGCGACGATCAAGCTCCAGCCTTTTTTGTTGCTTTTGCTACTCATAAATTAAGCGTCCTTAATTGAAGCGGTGCTGCAATTTTTTAGAAACTTAGGCACTGTATGCCTTTATGCCCTCGGCAACATCCTCGTATACTTCGATCTTCCCTTTTCGAACCAATAAAACCAGATCGCAAAGTTTTTTAATTTCTGGCATTGAGTGAGATACGAGAACTAAATTGGATTTTTGCATCTTTTCTTTGAAGACATCGCGGCACTTTCTTTTGAATTGTGCGTCTCCAACCGACATGACTTCGTCAATGAGGTAATAATCAAAGTCAAATGCCATACTTAATCCGAATGCGAGTCGGGAGCGCATGCCTGAAGAATAGGTTTTGATTGGTTCATCTATCCAGTCTCCAATTTCTGCAAATTCTTGGACATACTGGATCTTTTCACGCATGGAATCGCCTGTTGCACCATAGATTCTACATACGAATTTGATGTTTTCTCGTCCCGTCATGCTACCTTGAAACCCGCCAGTCAATCCAACGGGCCAAGAAATACTGCGATCTGTCACAATAGTTCCTGAGTCAGGCGCATCTGCCCCTCCCAGCAGTCGCATGAGGGTTGATTTTCCCGCTCCATTTCTACCTATCAATCCAATATTTCTGCCTGGGGGGATTGCCAGCGAAAGATCTCTGAAAACATATCGACGGCCTTTGGGTGTCAAGTATGACTTTGTGACATTCCTCAACTCAAACACTGGTATCCACTCCTCAGCCGTTTTTGGTAGAGATTAAATGTAGTTTGCGGACCCGATAAGTGCCCAAGGAAACGAAAAGCAGTACAATAGTGAATGCGATCACATAAGTGGGGGAGACGCCATCTACAGGCGTGTAGTTCGGCAATACCTCGCCTCGAATGAGTTCAAGTAAGTGTAAGAACGGATTCAGAAGGAGGAGTGGCATCATTGCGCTTGGAAGATAAGATGCTGGTATTAGAACTCCGGAGATGAAATAAAGAGGAAAAAATGCGATGCGCACCACACTCTTAATGCTAGGAATTGCGTGCGTGATCAGAGCAAGCAGCATGCCGAGGCCGAAGGCAAAGCATAATCCCAAAAATAAAGTTGCGACCCACTGGAGCGGGTTTTGTACTGACATGTCGTAGCCAAACCAAGCGAAGCCGAAAACCAAAATTGCGTAAACAGTTGCGCTTATGCACGTTTCTACAATTACCCTAGCTACATAGGTATCTAATGGTTTGATTTGTTTATATCCGAACAATGAGCGGTTTTCTCGCAAACTGTCCATCAAGCGTAGCGCGGTATTTCTATAGAGAAGGAAAGGAGCAAGTCCCACGAGTACGAACACCGGGTACTCAACTCCGGTAACTGAGCGGCCACGTAGAATTGCGTACAGCACTGAAAAAATTAGCAGATGACAGATAGGTTCGATAAGCACCCATGCGGCGCCCATTCGTCGCTTGCCAACGCGTGCGCGCCCTTCGCGTAGGACGAGGGCGAAAATGACTGACTTTTGGATCTGGAAGGGAGAACGAGGCTTCAAGATGTTTACCGCAAAGCAAAGCAGCGCGCCTAGGCACGCCGGAATTCATCTTCAGGAAAAGGCTCGCCTCAAGGCGATTTCAGACAGATTTTCTGAACACTTCCCTGTTCTAAGGGGCGAAAGGGTAAGCGCGGGAGGGCATAAGCGTCAAGTGATCGTGAGAAAAAGCAGCTGAAAGTGCTGACCTGCGGCCTACGTTGTCATACCTTGTGATTGATCATGCCATAATGCCACATTGGCATCACTGCTTGGGAGCGGTGCTCCATCAAAAAGCTGGTTAGCGGTACCTGATCGTCCTCTCGTCTCTGTATCGATGTGGCGGAAGCTCGACAGGCTGCTTGCTCAAATTGCTGAAGAGATGCTGGCGCTGGTTGCCAGAGAGTGGAGTTCGCAAATAAAACAGCTTCAATTGGTCATTTAAACCTTAGCCAGTACAGCGAGATTAGCAAAATTATGGCAATCTGCCAGACCTCGCTAGCCTTCTTGGCTCGACTTGTACCCGTACCGTGGCATCTGCCCGGCACGCCTGCCTGACCGTGAAACGATGAACATCCCTAACTTCAAGAAGTTGTTTATGCCTGATATTTCAGCAGACGCAGCCAGCCTTATCCATGCCATAGCCTCTGCCACTGCGGTAATCGCAGCGCTGATCGCCGCCAGTGCGATGATCATTGCCCATATGACCTCGGATGTAAAAAACCAGCAAGCCGAAGTGCCCGTTTCCCGTGGGGCGCAGACGGTTACTGTCGTCCACGAGTCGGACGTGCAGGCCAGGCTGGAGATCGAGCAACTCATTGAGCAGAACGATGCGCTCAGGGCGGAACTTGAGCGCGAGAGGGCCGAGCGGTTGAAGCTGGAGGCCAGCCTGAAGCCCAGAGCGCTGACGCCGCAGGCGCATGATGCGTTCAAGGCATTGGCGGGCGAGCTGAAGGCTAAGACGCTGGCGCCGGTGGTGTTGCTGAATATCCACAAAGATGACAAGGAAGCCGTGCGCTTTGCCAAGGAAATTGCCGTTGCGCTGACCAAGGCGGGGGTGCAGGTTCAGATCAAGCAGCTGCCCCTGCAAAAGCACAATACCGGTACCCAGGTGGTCGTTTATGCCGGGGTGGGCGGTGACGAGCTTGAGCAGGCATTCAAGACCGCTGATTTTGCCTCGGATATCAAACGCTCGGGGCAGAGCCCGCGGGTGAAGGTGGATGATGGGGATGCAATTGCCATTTCGGCGTTTATCAGTGTTTATCCGCGCAGTGAGATTTGAGCGGCGGGTGGGGGCTGTGATCTTGTAGGCATGGGGGGGATGGCACCGGCGTTGCCGGTGTTCGCGGGCGCGCCCGCTCCCACAGGGCGGGGGCTTGGCCACTGCAGTGGTTTGCCCTCGCCATGTCTGGGCTGATGAAGCCCATTTCTTCTGACTGCAAGCGAGGCATAGCCTCGCCTGGTCTCGCGTCATTCCCTTCAGTGCTGCCTGTTTTTCGCAATCTCGATGTCGTTCATCAGGGCTTTTGCAGTGGCCAGCAGGTAGTCCGCTGCGCCCAGCATCTTGTGGTCGTCTTCCATGTCACCTTCGCGTACCAAGTGCTTGCAGTAGCCCAGCAGGACGGAGACGTGTTCATAGGCGTCATCGACGGGGATGCCGGGTTGGACGCGGAGCAGGTCCAGGGTGGGGTTGCCGGCTTCGAGGAAGGTTTCGATGCCTGCGGTGAGGAGGGGGGATTGGTTGTTGTTCTTCATGGTGAGATTCCAGTGCGTTGTTAGAACTCACCACCTCGATCTTTCTCACGGACAAAGGTGGCAGCCATTGCGCGGGGTGAGAAACCGATGCACTGAAACCGGCCAAGCCGAAGCCTGCCCGCGAATGGCTGCCATTGAACAGTAGAGCAGCAGTGCACAACGAGTTCTCACACCCGGTCACCAACATGGCGACCCGGTGAAGTTATCCCTGGGGCATTTCCCCGACAATTCAGCTGCTTCTGACTGGCGCGTAGGATAGTTCGCTTGGTTGTCGAGCTGAAGAGGTGGGGCAGGGTTTCAGGAAAGTCTGACGTGCTGAGTGTGCACCCCAAGGCAAGTAGCTTCGCCGTTATTGCCGACCGTTGTCGGCGTGGGTTTACCCGCGAACCGCCACCGCATTCGCGGGGGAAGCCCTGTACATCTATCGGGGGTGTTGAGCGGGGCGTTGGTGTCGCCATGTTCCAGATGCGCTTGAAGCCGCCACGGCCGGCTGCTTTACGGGGTGAGCCTTGTTCGGCGGGTATTGTAGGAGAATGGCCGGGCATTGGTGGGCAGTGGGTGTCGAACCAACCGGGATTTGGCTACAGGCACAGGGCCGGAGTCTTGTGCATCAAGGGCCGGGGCCGAGCGAGGAGGAAACGGCCACTGTTGGTGGGGGGGCGAAGTTGAGCGTTTTGCTGACCGATTCGGTAACCATTCGCCGGGGTGGTTGGGTGTGTTGCGACCGGGTTACCCGCTAGGGTTGGTTGCGCAGCCGAAGGAAAACGGTTGCTGGAAAATGACCAACCCAAGGAGTGTTGACCATGCGCAATAACGTTCTGTCGTACCTGCTGCTGCCGCTGTTCACCAGTTTGTCGTTCTCCCTTAGCGCCGCCCCGGCCAGCACCATGGCAGTGGCCGAACCGGTGCCGGTGGTGGCCCAGGCCCAGGCACAGCAGGCGCCGAGGCTGGACTTGAACACGGCAGATGCACTCACCCTGCAAAAGGAGCTGAACGGCATTGGCAAGGCCAAGGCGGAGGCTATCGTGGCCTACCGCGAGGCCAATGGGCCGTTTGCTTCAGTGGATGAGTTGCTGGAAATAAAAGGCATAGGCAATGCGTTGCTGGAGCGCAACCGGGACAAGGTGATGGTGGAGTAAGCGGGCAGGGGCCGGGGTGATGCCCTGGCCCGGCCTTTACGTGCCGGGAATGGCGCGCTCCCGCAGGCGCAGCGCCTGAAGGGCTGGGCGTTTTAGCGGTCTTGTGCGTCCTTGGCATCCGCCTCGGCATTGCGCTCATGTACCTTGCGCAGTTGCTCTTCGGTCAGCGGCAGTTTTTTGGCCGTGTCGCGTAGCATCATCAACCCGCCGACAATCGAGCCGAGGGCTATGATGAGTATCAGCCAGGCATACCAGGGCATTGTCGTTCTCCTTAGATCGGGCCATGGGCAACGGTTACATAAGTTTTGAGCAATTGCCCGTTCCGTTGGTTCAATTATAGGTGCCAGGCCGTGCAGGGCCAATTCCGTGACCTGCGGGCCCCAAAGCCTGCGTCACTTCGTTTACAATGCGCGCCGTTTTCGACTTGCCAAGAGACCCTGCCCATGTCCGCCTGCCAGACGCCCCTGATCGTCGCCCTGGATTTCCCTACCCGTGAGGCCGCCCTGAAGCTGGCTGACCAGCTTGACCCTGCGCTGTGCCGGGTGAAGGTTGGCAAGGAGCTGTTCACCAGCAGCGCTTCGGGCATTGTCGAAACCCTGTGTGACAAGGGCTTCGAAGTGTTCCTGGACCTCAAGTTCCACGACATTCCCAACACCACCGCCATGGCGGTAAAGGCCGCCGCCGAGATGGGCGTGTGGATGGTCAACGTACATTGCTCCGGTGGCCTGCGCATGATGGTGGCCTGCCGTGAAGAGCTGGCCAAGCGCAGCGGCCCGCAGCCGTTGCTGATTGGCGTGACCGTGCTGACCAGCATGGAGCGTGAAGACCTGGCCGGCATTGGCCTGGATGTCGACCCCCAAGAGCAAGTGCTGCGTTTGGCGGCGCTGGCGGAAAAAGCGGGTATGGACGGTTTGGTGTGCTCGGCGCTCGAGGCCCCGGCACTGAAGGCGGCGCACCCATCGTTGCAATTGGTGACCCCGGGCATTCGCCCGGCGGGCAGCGCGCAGGATGACCAGCGCCGCATCCTCACCCCGCGTCAGGCACTGGATGCCGGTTCGGACTACCTGGTGATTGGCCGGCCGATCAGCCAGGCTGCAGACCCTGCGCAAGCGTTGGCAGCGGTGGTGGCGGAGATTCGTGGGTAATTAACCTGCGGTTGTCCAACAAGGGCCTGTGCCGAGCCACCGATGTGTGTCCCCCGCGAATACGGTGGCGGCGGCAACGGTGGACGGCTGGTGGAAATTGGTCGGCAGGCCTGGCCCTTCGCGGGTGAACCCGCTCCTACGACGGGCTGTGTCGAGCCACCGATGTGTGTTACCGCGAATGCGGTGGCGGCGGCAACGGTGGACGGCTGGTGGACATTGGTCGGCAGGCCTGGCCCTTTCGCGGGTGAACCCGCTCCTACGACGGCCTGTGTCGGGCCACCAATGTGTGTCCCCGCGAATACGGTGGCGGCGGCAACGGTGGACGGCGGGTGGAAATTGGTCGGCAGGCCTGGCCCTTTCGCGGGTGAACCCGCTCCTACGACGGGCTGTGCCGAGCCACCGATGTGTGTCACCGCGAATATGGTGGCGGCAACGGTGGACGGCGGGTGGAAATTGGCCGGCAGGCCTGGCCCTTTCGCGGGTGAACCCGCTCCTACGACGGGCTGTACCGAGCCATCGATGTGTGTCACCGCGAATACGGTGGTGCCGGCAACGGTGGACGGCGGGTGGAAATTGGCCGGCAGGTCTGGCCCTTTCGCGGGTGAACCCGCTCCTACGACGGGCTGTGCCGAGCCATCGATGTGTGTCACCGCGAATACGGTGGTGCCGGCAACGGTGGACGGCGGGTGGAGATTGGCCGGCAGGCCTGGCCCTTTCGGGCCACCGATGCCTGTGTCGAACCATTGATGTGGCTGCACCCCCGATCCGTGTAGGAGCGGGTTTACCCGCGAATACGGTGGCGGCGGCAACGGTGAACGGCCGGTGGAGATTGGCCCGCAGGCCCGGCCCTTTCGCGGGTGAACCCGCTCCTACGGCGGGCTATGTCGGGCCTTCGGTGCCGTGCAGGGGCGTTTAAACCTTCAACACCAACTTGCCAAAATTCTCCCCGCTGAACAGCTTCAACAAGGTCTCCGGGAAGGTTTCCAGCCCTTCCACCACGTCCTCTTTGCTCTTCACCTGCCCGCTGGCCAGCCAGCCGGCAATCTCCAGCGCGGCCTTGCCGTAGTCCTTGGTGTAATCCATCACCACAAAACCTTCCATGCGCGCGCGGTTCACCAGCAGCGACAGGTAGTTGGCCGGGCCTTTTACCGCTTCTTTGTTGTTGTACTGGCTGATCGCGCCGCAAATCACGATGCGTGCCTTGAAGTTGATACGCGTCAGCACGGCATCGAGGATGTCGCCGCCCACGTTGTCAAAGTACACGTCCACGCCTTTGGGGCATTCGCGCTTCAGGCCGGCCAGCACGTCTTCGGCCTTGTAGTCGATCACGCCGTCAAAGCCCAGTTCGTCTTTCAGGTACTGGCACTTCTCGGCACCGCCGGCAATGCCGACCACGCGGCAGCCTTTGATCTTGGCAATCTGCCCGACAATGCTGCCCACCGCACCAGCCGCGCCGGAAATGACCACGGTATCGCCAGCTTTGGGTTGGCCAACCTCCAGCAGGGCGAAGTAGGCGGTCATGCCGGTCATGCCCAAGGCTGACAGGTAACGGGGCAGGGGGGCCAGCTTGGGGTCGATCTTGTGCAGGCCCTGGGGCTCGCCGGTGAAGTAGTCCTGCACACCGAGGGCGCCGCTCACGTGGTCGCCGGGCTGGTAGCCGGGGTGATTGGAGGCAACCACTTCACCTACACCCAGCGCACGCATTACCTGGCCCAGGGCCACGGGCGGGATGTAGGACTTGCCTTCATTCATCCAGCCGCGCATGGCCGGGTCCAGCGACAGGTACAGGTTACGCACCAGTACCTGGCCTTCGCCGGGTTGCTCGGCGGGTACGGTCTCGAAGCTGAAGTCGTCACGGCGCACGGCGCCGACCGGGCGTTTGGCAAGCAGGAAGCGGCGGTTGGTCTGGGTCATGGCGGGTCCTTGTGGGCTGTGGAGGGCGTAAGGCGTTCAATCTACCTTGTTGATGAAGGCGGTTCCTTAAAATCACTGACAAGCATGGTAGCCCAACCGTTGCTGTGATGATGCTGCCCGGCCGAGCGGCGGCTGACTATGCTCTGAACCCCACCCAACCCCTCACAGGAGCACGCGATGAGCATGACCTTTTCTGGCCAGGTAGCCCTGGTGACCGGCGCGGGTGCCGGTATCGGCCGGGCAACCGCCCTGGCGTTCGCCCACGAGGGCATGAAAGTGGTGGTGGCCGACCTCGACCCGGTCGGCGGCGAGGCCACCGTGGCGCAGATCCACGCGGCAGGCGGCGAAGCGCTGTTCATTGCCTGCGACGTAACCCGCGACGCCGAGGTGCGCCAGTTGCATGAGCGCCTGATGGCCGCCTACGGCCGGCTGGACTACGCCTTCAACAACGCCGGGATCGAGATCGAGCAACACCGCCTGGCCGAAGGCAGTGAAGCGGAGTTCGATGCGATCATGGGCGTGAACGTGAAGGGCGTGTGGTTGTGCATGAAGTATCAGTTGCCCTTGTTGCTGGCCCAGGGCGGTGGGGCCATCGTCAATACCGCGTCGGTGGCGGGGCTTGGGGCGGCGCCAAAGATGAGCATCTACAGCGCCAGCAAGCATGCGGTCATCGGCCTGACCAAGTCGGCGGCCATCGAGTACGCCAAGAAGGGCATCCGCGTGAACGCCGTGTGCCCGGCTGTGATCGACACCGACATGTTTCGCCGCGCCTACCAGGCCGACCCGCGCAAGGCCGAGTTCGCCGCAGCCATGCACCCGGTGGGGCGCATTGGCAAGGTCGAGGAAATCGCCAGCGCTGTGCTGTACCTGTGCAGCGACGGTGCAGCGTTTACCACCGGGCATTGCCTGACGGTGGATGGTGGGGCTACGGCGATCTGAGTGGATACCGTGCGGGCTGCTGCGTGGGCAAGCCCGCCCCTGGCAAATGCGATCACCAGGCCCAAGCCTACTATGTCGCGCATGGACAGGATGGGCGTGCCCAGACCGTTCTGAGCAAGCCGGGCAGTCCGCCGGCCACCCGGCTAAAAGCTGACACCTATTTTCAGGCCATACTCGTCACGGGTTTGTTCGTCCGAGTCAGTCATCAGGAACTGCCCATCCAGTTCATAGTTGTAGCGGCTGAAGTAAAGCGAAGCGTATACCGGCACAGAACCGTGTTGGTTGAACAGCACACTAAGTTCGGCAAAGGGGTTGGTGGTATCTTTCAAATCAACCTCTTCGTTGCTGATGCCATGTATTTTCAATTGCGAATCGCCATTGATAACCTGGCGTATGCCCGCTTCGAAACGCAAGGTGGCATTATTGAAGCGGTAATTGTAACCCGCTACCAGCTTGGCGAACGGCGTGCGGTTGGTAAGGTCGACATCATGGCGGCTGGTATTGGGTTCCAAGCGGTTCCATTTGTAGCCGGCGCCCAGCAGCAGGTCGACTGAATGCCGTTCGGCCAGTGCCAACCGCCAGCCCAGGTCCAGGTCGGCCTGGCCGTCCTTGAGGTTCTGGTCATGCTGTTTCGAGTACATGCCACTGGCCTCGGCCTTGTAGACAAGGCCTTGTGTGGCCGTCATCTTGTTGCCGTAGTTGATGAATAAACCCCCTTCTGGCATATCTTCGGTTTCATTATTACGGCCGTTGAGTTCCAGTTGGGTGTAGCTCCCTTGTAAGCCGAGGGTGAACAACGGGGCGGTGGAAGTTTCGGCGTATCCAACGGTTGGCACAGTAAACAGCAGCAACGGGGTGACCGCAGCAGTAAATATGGCTGTTTTCATTACAAGCTCCAGGGTGCACTGCAGGTCCGGAGAACGGGCCAGTTACCGATCACGATAGCGACGTTTTTATTGTGTGCAGGGCTCTTTAAAAAAATTTCAATGCCCCACTTTTGGCGCAAATTTAATGGCGTCAATAGTGGTTTATAAAGTGTGGGTTGGAATAAATGAATGTTTTACTTGCGCCGATTTAATATGGGTGGGCGCCGTCGCAGGTTGAGGGACGGGCTATCATTGATGGCCTAGTGATATCGTTTACAGCTGGCACTGAAAGCGACCCTTTTGCAGCCAAAAACGACAAGACATAGCTATTTGACACTATTCTGACGTCAGCCCCTTGTTCATTGGCAGACAACGTTGCCACCCTTAGCCTTCGGGATAACCTCACTGGCTGAAAGGGGATCGGCGATGGGCGCGAGCAAGCACGGTGTGCTGGCCAACCTGGGCATGGCCCGCAAACTTGGCCTGGGCTTTGCCTTGGTGCTGCTGCTGACACTGGCGGTGGCGGCTATCGGCGTCGCGGCGTTGCACAGCGTTGGCCAGCGCTTCGACAGCTTGCGTCAGCTGGCCCAGTTCAATACCGACTTGCTGCGTTTGCGCGAGCATGAGCAGGCGTTTGCCCTGCGCTCCGACATGCAGCAGGCCGACGCCTTGCGTGGCGGCCTGCAGGGCTTGGTGGAACGCGCCCGCGGCCTGCCGGCGCTGGCGGCGGCGCAAACCGATCTTGCGGCCTATGGCCAGGCCTTCGAAGCCTTTGTCGAGGCCGTGCAAGCCAAGGAGCTGGCGCTGGACATGGCCAGCTGGTCGGTGTCCAACGTGTCCAACAACCTTGATGTGCTGCAGGCCGGCCTGGCCGATGACGGCGTGTACACCCTCAAGCAGTCCCAGGGCCAGCAGGGTGGCGAGTTTCTGGAGCAAGCCGCGCAGGTGGCCCAGGTGTCGCGGCTGATGCTGCAGGCCATGGACGAAGCACGGGTACGCCTGGAAAAAAGCCGCAAGGGCGAGGAGGGTGTGAGCCAGGAGCGTATTGCCCAGACGGTGGAGGCCGCTGGCCTGGTCAGCCAGTTGCAAGGCGCGGTTGGCGATGCCGGTTACCAGAGTGTGTTGGGCGAAGTGGCGGGGCACATTGGCAGTTTCTCGGAAAAACTCAACGAATACACTGACCAGCTGGCCCGCGAGCAGGGGCTCAAGGCGCAGTTGCAAGCCAGCGCCGAGCGGGTTACCGGGCGTGTCGACCAGGCCTATCTTGGGCAGGAGCAGGCCCTGCAGGGCGAGCTGCAGCGTAATGCCTTGGCCATCGGCCTGGCCACGGCGCTGGCGCTGCTTGTAGGCGTGTTGGCGGCCTGGCTGATTACCCGGGCTGTGGTCGGCCCGTTGAAGCATGTGATTGCCCGTGCCCAGCGCATTGCGGCGGGTGAGCTGGGCTTCGACGCCCAGGCGCCGCGCCGGGATGAGGTGGGGCAACTGATGCAGGCCATGCAGCAGATGGCGGCGGGGCTCTCGGGCATTGTCAGCGGCTTGCAGCAGGGCATCGAACAATTGGCCGGCAGCGCCCAGGCGTTGTCGACGGTGACTGAGCAGACCAACCGCGAGGTGGGCAGCCAGAAGGAGGAAACCGAGCAGGTGGCGACCGCCATGCAGCAGATGACTGCCACCGTGCACGATGTGGCGCGCAATGCCGAGGAGGCGGCGCAGGCGGCCCAGGCGGCGGACGAGAAGGTCGACACCGGCCAGCAGGTGGTGCGCCAGAGCATGCAGCGCATCGAGCAGCTGGCGTCGGCGGCAGAAGCTGCCAGCGCCGGCATCGACAGCCTCAGTGCCGAAATCCACACCATTGGTGACGTGCTGGAAGTGATCAAGAGCGTGGCCGAGCAAACCAACCTGCTGGCGCTTAATGCTGCCATCGAGGCTGCCCGCGCCGGCGAGCAGGGGCGCGGATTTGCCGTGGTGGCCGATGAAGTGCGCGCCCTGGCGCGGCGTACCCGGCAATCCACCGAGCAGATCGAGACCTTGGTGGCCAGCCTGCGCGGCAATGCCCAGCAGTCAGTGACGCAGATCCGCGGCAGTACCGAGCTGGTGCGGCTGGCCGTGGCCGATGCACTGCAGACCGAAAGTGCGCTGGGCAGCATTGCCGCAGCGGTGTCATTGATTCAGCAGATGAACCAGCAGATTGCCGCAGCCGCCGAGCAGCAGAGTTCGGTGGCGGAAGAGATCAGCCGCAGTGTCACGCAGATTCGTGGCAGTGCGGACCAGGCGGCGTTGGCGATGCAGGACAATGCCCGGTCCAGTGTCGAGCTGGCGCAGCTGGGCACCGATTTGAAGGGCATGGTGGGGCATTTCAGGTTGTAATCTCGTTGCCTGTGCCGGCCCATTCGCGGGTTGTGTGATTTCCCGTCGTAGGAGCGGGTTTACCCGCGAAGAGGCCACCCCAGGCAACAACAACCCTCACCCCCTGCGCGGGTTAAGAATCACCAAGGCCAACACCCCCGCCACAATCCCCCAGAACGCCGAACCAATCGAGAACAAGGTCAGCCCCGAAGCGGTCACCATAAAGGTGATCACCGCTGCCTCCCGCTCACGCGCCTCGCTCATGGCCACGGTCAAACCGTTCATGATCGAACCAAACAGGGCCAGTGCCGCAATCGACAGCACCAGTTCTTTCGGCAATGCCGCGAACAGTGCCGCCAAGGTGGCGCCGAACACCCCGGCAATGCCGTAGAAAATCCCGCACCACACCGCCGCGGTGTAGCGTTTGGCCGGGTCTTCATGGGCATGCGGCCCGGTGCAGATCGCCGCGCTGATCGCCGCCAGGTTGACCCCATGCGAGCCGAACGGCGCCAGCAGCAGCGAGGCAAAGCCGGTGGCCGAAATCAGCGGCGAGGCCGGTACCTGGTAGCCGTCGGCACGCAGGACGGCCACGCCGGGCATGTTCTGCGAGGTCATGGCCACCACGAACAGCGGAATGCCGATGCTGATGGTTGCCGCCAGCGAGAAGCTTGGGGTGGTCCACACCGGCTTGGCCACTTCCAGGTGGAAGCCGCTGAAGTCCAGCAGGCCCAACGCGCCGGACAATGCGGTGCCCACCAACAGCGCGGCCAGCACGCAATAACGCGGCGACAGGCGCTTGACCAGCAGATAGCTGAAGAACATGCCCAGCACCAGCAGCGTACGGTGCTGCGCGGCCACGAAGATTTCGCTGCCGATTTTGAACAGGATGCCCGCCAGCAGCGCCGAGGCCAGCGAGGCCGGGATGCGTTTGACCAGGCGCTCGAAGCTGCCGGTCAGGCCGCACACCAGCACCAGCAAGGCACAGGTAATGTAGGCGCCAATGGCCTCGCCATAGCTGACCCCACCCAGGCTGGTGATCAGCAGCGCCGCGCCGGGGGTGGACCAGGCGACGGTGACCGGTGTGCGGTAGCGTAGCGACAGGCCGATGCTGCATACCGCCATGCCGATCGACAGCGCCCAGATCCAGGACGAGATCTGCGCGGTGGTCAGCCCGGCCGCCTGGCCGGCCTGAAACATCAGCACCAGCGAACTGGTATAGCCGGTGAGCATGGCAATGAAGCCGGCGACCACCGCCGAGGGGGAGGTGTCTGCCAGGGGCCGCAGGCGTGCGGAAGTGGCATCGGTCATGAATAAAATCCTTGTAAAGGTGTAAGCAGTTTTTTCAGACTACAGCGAGCAAGGTTGATCCTTGCCATACAGCGGCCATTGCTTTTAGCCGTACAGTCGCCAAATATTGGGCGCAATTGCGAAACTGCTTTGCAGGGAGGGTCGATGTACAAGGTCTATGGCGACTACCAGTCGGGTAACTGTTACAAGGTCAAGCTCATGTTGAGCCTGCTGGGCCGGCCCTATGAATGGCACCCGGTGGACATCCTCAAGGGCGAGACCGAAACGCCTGAGTTTCTGGCGATGAACCCTAACGGCAAGGTACCGGTGCTGGAGCTGGAAGACGGTAGCTACCTGTGGGAGTCCAACGCCATTCTCAACTTCCTGGCCGATGGCAGCGAGTTCCTGCCCAGCGAGCCGCGCCTGCGTACCCAGGTTCTGCAGTGGCAGTTTTTCGAGCAGTACAGCCATGAGCCGTACATTGCCGTGGCGCGGTTCATCCAGTTCTACCTGGGGCTGCCGGACGAGCGCCTGGACGAGTACCGCAAATTGCACAAGGGCGGCTACAAGGCGCTGAAGGTGATGGAGCGTCAGTTGCAGATGACGCCTTACCTGGTGGGTGAGCACTACTCGATTGCCGATGTGGCGTTGTATGCCTACACCCATGTGGCGCAGCAGGGCGGCTTCGACCTGGCAGAGTACCCGGCGGTAAGGGCCTGGCTGGAGCGGGTCAGCAGCCACCCGCGGCATGTGCCGATGGTGGGTTGAAAGCCGACCTGTTTTCCAGGCGCTTGCGCAACCCTTGTGGGAGCGGGCGTGCCCGCGAACACGGGCGCAGCCCGTGCCAACCACCGCGATGCCTGCTTCGCGGGCTCGCCCGCTCCCACAAGGGATCTGCAGCGTCAGTCAGATGGCGGCAAACCGCTTATTCCGGCGGTAAGGGCCTGGCTTGAGCGGGTCAGCAGCCACCCGCGGCATGTGCCGATGGTGGACTGAAAACCGACCTGTTTTCCAGGCTTGTGGGAGCTGGCGTGCCCGCGAACACGGGCGCAGCCCGTGCCAACCACCGCGGTGCCTGCTTCGCGGGCTCGCCCGCTCCCACAAGGGATCTGCAGCGTCAGGCAGATGGCGGCAAACCGCTTATTCCGGCGGTAAGGGCCTGGCTTGAGCGGGTCAGCAGCCACCCGCGGCATGTGCCGATGGTGGGCTGAAAACCGACCTGTTTTCCAGGCTTGTGGGAGCGGGCGTGCCCGCGAACACGGGCGCAGCCCGTGCCAACCACCGCGGTGCCTGCTTCGCGGGCTCGCCCGCTCCCACAAGGGATCTGCAGCGTCAGTCAGATGGCAGCAAAGCGCTTATTCCGGCGGTAAGGGCCTGGCTTGAGCGGGTCAGCAGCCACCCGCGGCATGTGCCGATGGTGGGTTGAAAACCGACCTGTTCTCCAGGCTTGTGGGAGCGGGCGTGCCCGCGAACACGGGCGCAGCCCGTGCCAACCACCGCGGTGCCTGCTTCGCGGGCTCGCCCGCTCCCACAAGGGATCTGCAGCGTCAGTCAGATGGCGGCAAACCGCTCATCCAGGTAAGCGATGATTGCCTTGGACTCATACATCCAGGTCACCTTGCCGGCTTCTTCAATGCGCAGGCATGGCACTTTCACTCGGCCGCCACCTTCTTGCAGGGCCTGGCGGTGCACCGGGTCGTTCTTGGCGTCGCGCAGCGCCACCGGCACGTTCAAACGGTGCAGGGTGCGGCGGGTTTTGACGCAGAACGGGCAGGCGTGGAACTGGTACAGCGCCAGCCCCTTGGCCGCTTGCTCGATGCGGGCCTGGGCGGCCGCGTCGCGTTTGCGCTTGGCCGGGCGGCTGATCCAGTCACCGAAGACGATGAGCTGGCCGAGGCCAACCCGCAGGGCTTTGACGATCATGGACAACTCCTGAAATGCAAAAGCCGACCCTGAAGGGTCGGCTTGGGGTCAGCAACCAATCACTTGATCAGGCTGAGGAACTCGCTACGGGTGGCGGCGTTATCGCGGAACTCACCCAGCATCACCGAGGTGATCATGGTCGAATTCTGCTTTTCGACACCGCGCATCATCATGCACATGTGCTTGGCTTCGACCACCACGGCCACACCCGCGGCACCGGTTACCTGCTGCACGGCTTCGGCGATCTGGCGGCTGAGGTTTTCCTGGATCTGCAGGCGGCGGGCGTACATGTCGACGATACGTGCCACCTTGGACAGGCCCAGTACCTTGCCCTTCGGCAGGTAGGCAACGTGTGCCTTGCCAATGAACGGCAGCATGTGGTGTTCGCACATCGAATACAGCTCGATGTCCCGGACCAGCACCATTTCGCTGTTGTCAGAGCTGAACAAAGCGTTGTTGGTGACTTCTTCCAGTGTTTGCTCATAACCGCGGCAAAGGTACTTCATCGCCTTTGCAGCCCGCTTGGGCGTGTCGAGCAGGCCCTCACGGGAGACGTCCTCGCCAATCTGGCTGAGGATCTCGGTGTAGTTCTGTTCCAGGGACATGGATCTACCTGTGGGAAAAAATCGCAAAAACGAAGGGTACGGCGGTGAGGGCGGCGCTGCAAGCGCGGCGTTACTCGTCGCGGCCTTCGAGCATGGTTCGCTTCAGCATCACATACACCGCGCCAGTGCCGCCGTGGCGGGCACTGCACGAGGCAAAACCGAGCACTTGCGGGTGCTGGCGCAGCCAGGTGTTGACGTGGCTCTTGATCATCGGGCGCTTGCCGTCCAGGCGCGCGGCCTTGCCGTGGGTCACCCGCACGCAGCGCACCTCCAGTTTGGTGGCTTCGGCGATGAAGTCCCACAAGGTTTCGCGGGCCTTTTCCACCGTCATGCCGTGCAGGTCGAGGCTGCCCTCGAATGGAATCTGCCCCAGCTTCAGCTTGCGCAGTTGGCCTTCCTGTACGCCATCGCGGCGCCACATCAGTTCGTCTTCGGCGCCTACGTCGATGACGAACTGGTCGGACATGCCATCGATGACCAAGGCCTTGTCACTGCGCACGGTCGCCGCCTGGCGCAGGCCGGCCAGCTTCTGGCGGTCGGCCTTGGGCTTGCCGACGTCGGCACGGTCGTGGCTGATCGGCTTTACGCCGCGCACTTCGGCCTTGAACAGGGAAAAATCGTCGTCTTGCATGATGCCTCCACGTAGGCGACGTAGTTTACGCGACTGTGGGGCCGTGTGCAGCCTGTGCGGGCCTCTTCGCGGGTAAACCCGCTCCTACAGGGATTGCGTATGGCTTGTGGCCGGTGCGATCGGGGGGGCAACTGCCTTGCGTCGCGAAAGCGGTGCGCAGCGCCCCCGAGGGTTTCAGTTCACTGCATGAATTGCCGGGGCCGCTTTGCGGCCCTTTCGCGACACAAGGCCGCTCCCACAAGGACCGCGTTAGCAGCGTCTCAATCGTGCTTCTTCATCAGGTGCGGCGACAGGTTAAGCTCCCGCCCGCGGCGCAAGCGGATACGGCTGCGCCGCCAGAAACGCACACCCAGCCACAGCAACAGCAAGCCAGCCACGGTGAGGATGCTGGACAACGGTTTGTTGGCGTTGAGTTCCTGCAGGGCAGGGTAGTTGCCCAGCAGGCCGGCGACGCCGGCCATGGCCAGCAATACGCCCAGCGTCGCCAGCAGGGCCGACAGGCCGGCCGCCAGGCGGGCGCCCCAGTTACGCGGCTCGCGCGGGCGCAGGCGCTTGGCGTCGAAACTGCCTTTAAGCTTCATTCCGCTCTCCTCGGTGGATATCCGGAATTCGACCTGCTGCTGCCCATCGGGTTCCGCCCGGCTGCCGGGCGGTCCTGCAAGCCGCTCAGATCAGGCTCGCGGTGGGGGCAACGCAAGCGAAGTTGTCAGCCATCACGGCCATTTCGCACTGGTGAATCTGCGCGGCCGGAATGACGCCGTCCTTGAATGCCAGGTCGCGGGTGGCCGACGCGTCTTCTACCAGGGTGCACCGATAACCATAGTCCTTGGCGCGGCGAACGGTGGTGCTGACGCTGGAATGGCTCATGAAACCACAGACGATCAGGTCCAGGTGGCCCAGCTCCTGCAAAGTTTCGTGCAGCTTGGTGTTCTTGAACGCGTTGGGCATGCGTTTTTCGATGACGATTTCACCTTCCAGCGGCTCCAGCCCCGGAATGAACTGGCCAGCCGGCCCCTGGGGGTCGAAGCGGCCACCAACAGTGCCCAGGTGGCGAACATGGATGATCGGACGGCCGCTTTTACGGGCGGCGTCGAGCAACCTGGCGATGTTGGCCACGGCCTCGTCCATGCCTGACAGCTTCAGGGGACCACTGAGGTACTCCTTTTGTGCATCGATGATGATCAGGCTGGCGTGGCTCAGCTTGGCCGGCGGATAGTCGCGGCCAGTGAGGCGAAACATCGTGGTTGGAACGGACATCAAGGGCTCCTTGGATAGGGCTTTTGTATACCTATTCTCCCCTGCCTTGGCGCCAATGGGAATGGTTGACAACGCAAGCGGCATGGTTACTGGCCTGTGGCTAGCCTTTGGGCAAGGCAAAGGAACAAATGTGCGGGTGGGGCTGTTAGACTTTTGTCCGGTCTGAAAATAGGAGTACCCCGTGATCACATCCCGTCTGCGCACGCTGCGCGACTACATCCGCTGGGCGGTCAGCCGCTTCCACGAGCATGACCTGTTCTTCGGTCACGGTGCCGACAACGCCTGGGACGAAGCCCGCCTGCTGGTGCTGGGTGCGGTGCACCTGCCATGGGAGGTGGCCGACAGCTACCTGGACTGCATGCTCGAGGACGACGAGCGAGTACGCCTTCAGCACCTGCTCAAGCGCCGTATCGAAGAGCGTGTACCGGCCGCCTACCTGCTGGGCGAGGCCTGGTTCTGCGGCATGTCGTTCATCGTCGACGAACGGGTGCTGGTGCCGCGTTCGCCCATTGGCCAGCTGATCGAAAAACGTTTTGAGCCGTGGCTGGCCAGCGAGCCGGCGCGCATTCTGGACCTGTGCACGGGGTCGGGTTGCATCGGCATCGTCGCCGCTGACGTGTTCCCCGAGGCCGAGGTGGTGTTGGCCGACCTGTCGTTCCAGGCCCTTGAGGTGGCCAACCAGAACATCGAGCGCCATGGCCTGGACGGGCGCGTGTACACCGTGCAGGGCGATGGCTTTGGCGGTTTGCCGGGGCAGCGTTTCGACCTGATCCTGTCCAACCCGCCGTATGTCGATGCCGAAGACTTCGACGACATGCCGGCCGAGTACCACCATGAGCCCGAGCTGGGCCTGGCCTGCGGCAGCGACGGCCTGGACCTGGTACGGCGGATGCTGGCCGAAGCGGCTGACCACCTGACCGAGAAGGGTTTGCTGATTGTCGAAGTGGGCAACAGCCAGGTGCATGTCGAGGCGTTGTACCCCGAGGTGGACTTTGCCTGGCTGGAATTCGAGCGTGGCGGGCACGGGGTGTTCATGCTCACCGCCGAGCAGTGCCGCCAGCATCAGGAATTGTTCAAGGCCCGCGTTTAGACTATTTGGGGCTGCTTTGCAGCCCATCGCGACACAAGGCTCCACCAGGTGCGCGATCAATCTGTGGGAGCGGCCTTGTGTCGCGATGGGCCGCGAAGCGGCCCCAATCTCCACCGGCTGATGCGGTCTTAGCGGGTTGCAATCCAGATCAACAGCCCTGCCTGGAACACGGCAAACGCCACCAGGCAGGTAATGGTGAAACGCAATCCGCCGTCTTCGCGCTGGTATTTGGCCACGCGCTCATCCCGCTCGCGCAGTTGCCCTTCCTTTTCCTGCAGTTGCTGGTCCGCCTGCTGCAGCAGGTTGGCGGCATCCAGAATCTCCACCCGCTGCAGGCGCTCGTTGCTCCAGGCGGCCTTGAGCTGGCCCACCGTCATATCCGCGGTACGGCCCTTCAGGTGCTGGCTGTCCTCGTACTGCACCTCGATACCCACCCCGCGCAAGCAGTGGTCACGGCGCAGGCGTGAGTCCTCGTTCAGGGCATCCTTGCTTGGCAGCGCCATGCCTTCAACCCGGTAGTGCGACCACCTGCGCTGCAACCACTGCGCGGCCTGGGCCAGCATGAAACGCCCGATGCCACGGTTCACCGGTTCCAGTTGCAGGCCATGTTCATTGCCAATACGCGCCAGGCGCTCGGCATGGTCGACGCGGATGTCCAGGCGGTTCTGCTCTTTGTGCACTTTCTGCCCAGGCAACTGGATTTCCATGCGCAGCAGGCTGTGTGCCTTGTCATGGCGCTCGGCATAGCCGAACTGCACAAAACGCAGCGGCCGCGCGCCGGTGCTGCGGTCGGTAGGCAGTGCTGCCAGGCGTAGCAGCTGGAAATGTTCGGCGGTCAGCTCGGCCCAGGGCAGGGCGGGGATTTCCTGGGGTTCTTCGGCCGGCTCGACGGCGGTGGGGGAGGTGGTCATCAGGGCTTGTCCTCAGCTATGCCTGCTTTATCGGCAGGCATGGCTGAGACCTGAGCCTGTTTGACTTACGCCGAAGGCAAATGCTGGATGAACGTCACAATTCGCTCGCCCAGCTCACGCGCCAGCGGCAGCTCGGGGTTGAGGTAGCTGTCGCGCTGCTGGCTCATGCCCTTGGGGCTGATGCGCAGCATGTGGTTCATGCCATCAATCAGGACCAGTTGTGCATCTGGCTTGGCCGCTTTCAGCCGTTGGGCGTCGGCCACGTCTACCTGCACGTCGTTGCGCCCCTGCACGATCAGCGCGGGCATCGGCAGGCGGGCAAAGGCGGCTGCCGGGTTTTGCTGGAACAGCGAAATCAGGTACGGCTGCACGCTGGGGCGAAACACCTGGCGCAACGGCGCTGGCACATCCAGGCTGGTCTGCCCGGCCTGCAGGCGGTCGAGCAGGGCACTGCCACCGGCCAGTTGCGCGGGCGGCAGGCGCTGGGCCAGTTGTTCGTGCAGCACCTCGGCCAGCGGCCGGCCGCTGCCGGCCAGGGTGATGACTGCGCTGGCCCCAGCCTGCTCGGCGGCCAGGCTGGCAATCAGTGCGCCTTCGCTGTGGCCAATCAGGATCAGCGGGCCGAAGCGCGGGTCGGCTTTGAGCTTGCGGCTCCAGGCGACCACATCGGCCACGTAGCGCTCCACGCTGAGGTCACGCTCGTCAGGCGTGGCCGGCTGGCTGGCGGCCACCCCGCGTTTGTCGTAACGCACGCTGGCAATGTGTTCGTTGGCCAGCAGCAGGGCCAGGCGCTTCAGGTTGTCGACCCGGCCCGACGCCGGGTTGTTGCCGTCACGGTCGGTGGGGCCGGAACCGGCGATGATCAGCACCACTGGCGGCGGGGTGGCCTGTTGTGGCAGCAGCAGGCTGCCGTGCAGCACGCCCTGGCCGGTGTCCAGGTCGATCGGGCGTTGCAGTACAGTGGGGGCGGCGGCCTGGGCAAGGCCGGTGCACAGCAGGAAGAGCAAGGCGACGAGGCGCGACATCATGCGGTACTACATGGGGAGATGTGGGTTTGACCCAATGTTTGCAGGAAGGTTCTCGGGTGTGCGTGGCAGGTTCGGCCTCTTCGCGGGTGAACCCGCTCCTACGGGGGGGCTGCACACCATTGGAATCTGGTGGTGACCGTGTAGGAGCGGGTTTACCCGCGAAGAGGCCAGCACAGTCGAGCCAACCATCTGTATACTGCTGCTTTCGTCCATTTCAGGCAGAACTCGCGGAGCGTCCATGTCCGGCAATACCTACGGCAAGCTGTTCACTGTCACCACCGCTGGCGAGAGCCATGGCCCGGCGTTGGTCGCCATTGTCGATGGATGCCCTCCGGGCCTGGAAATTTCCCTCGCCGACCTGCAGCACGACCTTGACCGGCGCAAGCCCGGCACCAGCCGGCACACCACCCAGCGCCAGGAAGCCGACGAGGTAGAAATCCTTTCCGGCGTGTTCGAAGGCCGCACCACCGGCTGCTCGATCGGCCTGCTGATCCGCAACACCGACCAGAAGTCCAAGGACTACTCGGCCATCAAGGACCTGTTCCGCCCGGCCCACGCCGACTACACCTACCACCACAAGTACGGTATCCGCGACTACCGCGGCGGCGGCCGCAGCTCGGCCCGCGAAACCGCCATGCGCGTGGCCGCCGGCGCTATCGCCAAGAAGTTCCTGGCCACCCAGGGCATCACCGTGCGTGGCTACATGAGCCAGCTGGGCCCGATCGAAATCCCGTTCAAGACCTGGGAGTCGGTGGAGCAGAACGCCTTCTTCAGCCCTGATCCGGACAAAGTACCTGAGCTGGAGGCCTACATGGACCAGCTGCGCCGAGACCAGGATTCGGTGGGCGCCAAGATCACCGTGGTCGCAGAAGGCGTGATGCCCGGGCTGGGCGAGCCGATCTTCGACCGCCTGGATGCAGAGCTGGCCCATGCGCTGATGAGCATCAACGCGGTCAAGGGCGTGGAAATCGGCGCCGGCTTTGCCAGTGTGGCCCAGCGCGGCACCGAGCACCGGGACGAGCTGACCCCGGAAGGCTTCCTCAGCAACAACGCGGGCGGCATTCTGGGCGGTATTTCCTCCGGTCAGCCGATCATTGCGCACCTGGCGCTGAAGCCCACTTCCAGCATCACCACCCCGGGCCGCTCGATCGATGTCGATGGCAACCCGGTGGACGTCATCACCAAGGGCCGCCATGACCCGTGCGTGGGCATCCGTGCCACGCCGATTGCCGAGGCGATGATGGCCATTGCGCTGATGGACCACCTGCTGCGCCACCGTGCGCAGAATGCCGATGTGCAAGTGAATACCCCGGTGCTGGGCCAGCGCTGATCCACCTGCACCGGCCTCTTCGCGGGTAAACCCGCGCCTATAAAGATTTCACCGCCCTCAGGTCCTGTGGTATCCCTGTCACTGCACCTGAGGGCGGTGATATCCCCATGTAGGAGCGGGTTCACCCGCGAAGAGGCCGGCCCAGGTCCCCACAAGGCCACCCCATGCAACCCATCCCCTACTGGCGCCTGTCCAGCTTCTACCTGTTCTATTTCGCCCTGCTGGGCTCCACCGCACCGTTCCTGGCGCTGTACTTCGACCACCTGGGCTTCTCCCCGGCGCGCATCGGCGAGCTGGTGGCCATCCCCATGCTGATGCGCTGCGTGGCCCCCAACCTGTGGGGCTGGCTGGGCGATCGCACGGGCCAGCGCCTGTTGATCGTCCGCCTTGGCGCGCTGTGCACCCTGGCCACCTTCGCCCTGATCTTCTTCGGCAAAAGCTATGCCTGGCTGGCGCTGGTGATGGCCCTGCACGCGTTCTTCTGGCATGCGGTGCTGCCGCAGTTCGAGGTCATCACCTTGGCCCACCTGCACGGGCAAACGTCGCGCTACAGCCAGGTACGTCTGTGGGGTTCGATCGGTTTCATCCTCACCGTGGTTGGCCTGGGCCGCTTGTTCGAGTGGTTGAGCCTGGACATCTACCCGGTGGCGCTGGTCACGATCATGGCCGGCATCGTTGCCGCCAGCCTGTGGGTGCCCAATGCCCAGCCGGTGGAACAGGGCGGGCGCAGCGGCACGGGGGGCTTCCTGCAGCAGTTGCGTGCCCCGGGGGTGATCGCGTTCTACGCGTGCGTGGCCCTGATGCAGCTCAGCCACGGGCCGTACTACACCTTCCTTACCCTGCACCTGGAGCACTTGGGCTACACGCGCGGTGCCATCGGCCTGTTATGGGCGCTTGGGGTGGTGGCCGAGGTGCTGATGTTCATGGTCATGAGCCGCCTGTTCGCCCGTTTCAGCGTGCAGCGCGTGCTGTTGGTCAGCTTCCTGCTGGCGGCATTGCGCTGGCTGCTGCTGGGCAACCTGGCCCAGGAGCCGGCAGTACTGATCTTCGCCCAGTTGCTGCACGCGGCCACCTTCGGCTGCTTCCATGCCGCCAGCATCGCGTTCGTCCAGGCCAGCTTCGGTGCCCGCCAGCAGGGCCAGGGCCAGGCGCTTTACGCAGCGCTGTCGGGTACCGGCGGTGCGCTGGGGGCGCTGTACTCAGGCTACAGCTGGAAGCTGCTGGGCCCCACCTTCACCTTTGGTATGGCCAGTGCCGCAGCCTTGGCCGCAGCCGTTATCATTGCCCTTTGTTCGCAACCGACCAGGACCCGCCCCTGATGAGCATTCTCAGCGTTTTCCACCCCGCCAGCCCGGCACTGCCGAACAAGGTGCTGACTCACCACGACGACATCGCCGCTACGTTGGCCGAACAGGGCGTGCGCTTTGTGCATGCCGAATCTGGCCTGCGGGTGCGCCCGGGCACGGCCCAGGACGAGGTGCTGGAGGTTTGCCGGGGGTATCTGGATGAGTTGATGACGGCGCATGGCAGCAAGGCCTTCGCGCTGCTCAACCGCGACGGTGAAGACCCGGCACAGGTCGATGTGCGTGATGAGCATGTACATGATGCCGACGAGCTGTTCGCCGTGGTCAGCGGGCGGGCGCAGGTTGGCCTGCGGCTGGGGGACTGGGTGTATTCGGTGCTGTGCGAGAAGGGTGACCAGCTGCTGGTGCCGGCCGGGACGCGGCGCTGGGTTGAGCTGGGTGATACACCGTTTTGCCTGGCGTTGCGCTTGTATGGCAGCGAGCAGGGCATGCAGGCGCGGTTTACCGGGGATGTGACGGCGCGGGCGTTTCTGGGGATCGACGAGTTGTAATGGCATTGCCGGCCCCTTCGCGGGTTAACCCGCTCCTACAGCGGTTTGCGCCGCCCTAAGGCATCGCGCAGTCCATGTAGGAGCGGGTTCACCCGCGAAGAGGCCAGTTCAGGCAATACACCCCTCAGCGGTAAGTCGGCAGGGCAAACCGCTGCTGGCTCTGCAGCATCGAGATGACCGGCAACTCACTGGCCTCTTCAGCCAGGTCACGACGGATGGCACTGATCGCCCAGGACAGCTGTTCGGCACTGTGCAATTGCCCGTAGGTCAGCACCCGTCGGGTAACCTTGCCATCCGCTGCGCGCAGGGTAAGCAGTACACCGCCATCGGGCCGGGCTTTGGTATTTACCTGATAGGCCGAAAATACCGAGGCGAACTTTTGCTGGATGAGGTCCATATCAACTCCTGGCTGTTGTGTGGCAGACATGAGTTGATGGTTGCAGTGACCGTGCCAGAATCCTGGTTGGCGAAAAACCCAGTAAATACAGGCGGTTACGGGTAATTTGCAGAAGCGGCATCGTGCAGGCTGCACGGTCGTGCATTTTGCACAGTGCATTTTGCACGGGTCAGGGTTTGCCTATCGGCCTCATAGAATCTGAACCTTTGACCGCAATGGCATGCCTGACGAACACTTGGGCCATCAATTATGCCAGGAGGTTCCCTATGTCCAGCCAAGCCGCACCCGCCACCATGACCGATGACGAAACCGCTGCGTTCGCCGAGCAGGTGTTCGAACGTGCCCGCCAGGGCGACGCCGACATGCTCGGGCGCTTGCTTGCCAGCGGCCTGCCGGCCAACCTGCGTAATCACAAGGGCGATACCCTGCTGATGCTGGCCAGCTACCACGGTCACCACGAGGCGGTGCGCGTGCTGCTGGCGCAAGGTGCCGATCCGCTGATTGCCAACGACAATGGCCAGCTGCCGATTGCCGGAGCCGCATTCAAAGGGGACCTGGCGATGATTCGCCTGCTGGTGGAGCATGGCGTGCCGGTGGATGCCGCCGCGCAGGACGGTCGCACCGCGCTGATGTTGGCGGCCATGTTCAACCGCAGCGAAATCCTCGACTACCTGCTGGCACAAGGGGCCGATCCGGCGCACCAGGATGCCCGTGGCATCACCGCCCTGATGGCGGCGCAAACCATGGGCGCAGCAGACACCGCCGCGCGCCTGCAAGTGCTGGCCGGCTAACCGCCTGGGGGCATTTGCGGCTATCCTTGGCGACTTTTCACCCGTCGCAGGCCCCCTTTCATGAAAACTCAGTTGCTCGAATTCATCAGCCTCATTGGCGCCGGCTGCATGCGTGAGGCAGACATCGAGCGTATCGCCGACGAGGCCGCCCAGGCCTACGCCGACCCTGCCGCCTTCCTGGCCGCCAACCCCGACATCAACTACGACGACACTTTCCCGATGCCTTTGGGCGAATGGGTGGTGCTGGGCAGCCTGCCGGATACCGTGGTGTTCCAGGCCGACAGCTACCAGGCGCTGTTCCAGCAGATCAGCGACTCGTTCGACAACAGCGTGCCGTTTACCCTCAAGCCCAAGCAACTGGCCCGTACCGAGCCACTGACCGCGCTCAACCGTATCCAGGTGCAGATGGGCGCGCTGAACAAGGAGGCGGGGGGTTATGTGCTGCTCAACTTCAGCCAGTTGCTGGATGACGAGCTGCAGATGGTCATGGTGGGGCAGCAGGACCTGGCGCGGGTAATGGAGCTGGGTGCAGCGCTGGGCATCAAGGTCGAGCCGGCGCTGGAGGCTTTGAAAGTCGCCGTCCACATCTGATACCAGTGATTGCTTGTTCGCGGGCATGCCCGCTCCCTCAGGTACTCCAGCGCATCAGGCCCTGTGATAACCCTGTGGGAGCGGGCGAGCCCGCGAAGAGGCCGGCTCACGAAACATCAATCTTCAGCCCAGCGCAGTGTCGAGAAACATCATCACCGCAAACCCGCCCATCAACCCCAGGGTCGCCGCTGTCTGGTGCCCGTTGCGGTGGGTTTCGGGGATCACCTCGTGGCTGACCACAAAGATCATCGCCCCTGCCGCCAGCCCCATGCTGATCGGGTAGGCGAGGGCAAAGCCGGTAGAAATCCCCAGCCCGATCACCGCCCCTAGCGGCTCCATCAGGCCCGACCCTATCGCCACCAACGCGGCCTTCAGGTTGGAAAGCCCTGTGGCGCGCAAGGCCAGTGCCACGGCCAGCCCCTCGGGGATGTCCTGGATGGCGATGGCACTGGTCAGCGGCAGGCCGATGTTCATGTCGCCATTGGCAAAGCTCACGCCAATCGCCATGCCTTCAGGCAGGTTGTGCAGGGTAATCGCCAGCACAAACAGCCACACCCGGCTGATGCGCTCGGCTTCGGGCCCGCACGGGCCGGTGCTTTCGTGTTCATGCGGGGTGAAGCGGTCCAGGCCCAGCATCAGCAGCACACCCAGGCCCATGCCCAGCACCACGGTAAACGCAGCGGCCGGGCCGTTGCCCGTGATCTCGCGGGCAGCCTCCAGGCCCGGCAAAATCAGCGAAAACGAGCTGGCGGCCAGCATCATGCCGGCAGCAAAGCCCAGCATCACGTCCTGGGTGCGCGCGTTGACATCGCGCAGCACCACTGCCAGCACGGCGCCCAGTGCGGTGGCGCCAAAGCCGGACAACCCGCCCAGCATGGCCAGGTGCAGGTTGTCGGCATGGTCGCCGTTCACCGCGTTCCAGAGGCTGGCGGCCAGCAGCACGCACACCGCCAGCAGGCTCAGCCCCAGGCCGGCGCTGAGCCAGGGGGTATCGGTAACCTGCTGGCGCCAGGCCTGCAGCAGTGAAGAGGGGGCGGCGCTTTGGCTGTGGGTGGGTGGCATGCGAACCTCGAATCAGTGAATGCAGTCAGTCTACCGAGGGACCTGCGACATCCGCCAAGGATTCCCTTCTATTGCTGCGATAGCTGACTATGCTGTGCAGCAAAGCCTCTGGACAGGAATTCAGACATGGGATCTACCTTCAACAGCCTGGTCGGGCTGATCATTCTGGCGCTGGATATCTGGGCCATTCTCAACGTGATCAAGAGTGGCAGCGAGGTGGGCATCAAGGTGTTGTGGATCTTGTTGATTGCCTTGTTGCCGGTGGTGGGGCTGGTGATCTGGGCGATTGCCGGGCCGCGGGGGAATGTGCGGCTCTAGGCGCGTTACTGACATAGCCAGTAATAGGGCCGTGACAAAATTTTCACATTGGTTTAAACAGAATCCGCACCCGCATAATGCTGCGTTGGCCTAGCGCCATCGCCTCTTCGCAAACCGCAATCCTAGGACCTTCCCATTCATGGCTAACTCCGACGCCTTGAAGCAACAGGGCGCGCGAACGTCATTTTCGCCGACCTTGAAATCCCACCTGGCCTACACGCTGCTCAGCGGCCTGGTGATCATGCTGATGCTCAGCCTCGTGCGCCTGGCGCTGCTGGCCTACAACAACGACATGGTCGGCGATACCCCTTATTCGACGGTCGCCGAAGGCTTCCTCAACGGCTTGCGCTTCGACCTGCGGGTGGTGGTTTACATCAGTATTCCGCTGCTGCTGGCCATCCTCAGTCCCTGGGCCATGGCCCGGCGTGGCGTGTTCCGTTTCTGGCTGACCCTCGCTTCGAGCGTGGTGATGTTCCTCGGCCTGATGGAAATGGACTTCTACCGCGAGTTCCACCAGCGCCTCAACGGCCTGGTTTTCCAATACATCAAGGAAGACCCGAAAACCGTCATGAGCATGCTCTGGTACGGTTTCCCGGTGGTCCGCTACCTGCTGGCCTGGGCCTTCGGGACCTGGCTGCTGAGCCTGCTGTTCAAAGGTATCGATCGCGCCACCCGTGCCGAAGGCCTGTACCGCGTTGCCCCGTGGTACAAGCGCCTGGCGGTATTCATGGTGATCCTGCTGGTGGCCGTGGTCGCTGCCCGTGGCACCCTGCGCCAGGGCCCGCCAATGCGCTGGGGTGATGCCTTTACCACGGACTCCAACTTCGTCAACCAGCTGGGCCTGAACGGCACCCTGACCCTGATCGACGCTGCCAAGAGCCGTTTTGGCGAGGACCGTGCCAACATCTGGAAGCCAGTCCTGGAGCAGGACGTGGCCACGCAAAGTGTGCGTGAGCAACTGCTGACCGCCCACGACACGCTGGTCGACGCCGACGAAGCCGCTATCCGCCGCGACTTTGTGCCGCCGGCTGACCGTACCCTGCCGATCAAGAACGTGGTGGTGATCCTGATGGAAAGCTTCGCCGGCCACTCGGTAGGCGCGCTTGGCAGCCCTAACAACATCACCCCGTACTTCGACAAGCTGGCCAAAGAAGGCCTGTTGTTCGACCGCTTCTTCTCCAACGGCACCCATACCCACCAGGGCATGTTCGCCACCATGGCCTGTTTCCCCAACCTGCCAGGTTTCGAATACCTGATGCAGACCCCGGAAGGCGGCCATAAGCTGTCGGGCCTGCCGGCCCTGCTCAGCGCCCGTGACTACGACGACGTGTACGTCTACAACGGCGACTTTGCCTGGGACAACCAGTCCGGGTTCTTCGGCAACCAGGGGATGACCACCTTCATCGGCCGTAATGACTTCGTCAACCCGGTGTTCTCCGACCCGACCTGGGGTGTGTCCGACCAGGACATGTTCGACCGCGGCAACGAAGAGCTGGCCAAGCACGATGGCAAGAAGCCGATCTACGCGCTGCTGCAGACGCTGTCCAACCACACGCCGTACGCCCTGCCGAAGGACTTGCCGGTAGAGAAAGTGATCGGCCAGGGCCGTCTGGACGAGCACCTGACTGCCATGCGTTATTCGGACTGGGCGCTGGGCCAGTTCTTCGAGAAGGCGCGTAAAGAGCCTTACTTCAAGGACACCCTGTTCGTCATCGTCGGTGACCATGGCTTTGGCAACAACCAGCAGGTTACCGAGCTGGACCTGGGCCGCTTCAACGTGCCGCTGCTGCTGATTGCCCCGGGCATTCAGGAGAAGTTCGGTGCGGTGAACCACACTGTGGGTACCCAGGTCGACATCGTGCCGACCATCATGGGCCGCCTGGGTGGCAAGGCTCGCCACCAGTGCTGGGGGCGCGACCTGCTCAATCTGCCCGAGGGTGACCAGGGCGTGGGCATGATCAAACCGTCGGGCAGCGAGCAGATTGTCGGGTTGGTGCAGGGTGACCGTATCCTGATCGAGTCCAAGGACATGAGCCCGCGGATGTACCGCTACCAGTTGGGCAGCGAGTTCAAGGCCGAACTGATCGAAAGCCCGGACCAGCCGGAAATGCTCAAGAAGCTGGAAGCGTATATCCAGACGGCGACCAAGAGCCTGCTGGATAACACCGCTGGCGTGGTGCACGGCACACCGAAGTAAACCAGGGCCGCGTTGCGGCCCATTCACGGGCTTGCCCGCGCCCACAGGCTTGCACAGGGTTCGAACCTTGTGCTGGCCCTGTGGGCGCGGGCAAGCCTGCGAATGGGCCCCGCACAATTTCCCGGACTGAACATTATCCCCGCCCTAAGGTCAGTTATTCAGGCATCACACACCTGGTGTTCGTTGACTGAGAGGGTCCGTTCAATGAAAGAGTGGGAAGTCATTTTTGCCGACCAGAAGGGCGAACCGTCCACATTGCTGTTGCATGCCGAGCATTGCCCCAGCGAGGAAGACGTTGCGCGGGCCATCCGCTCACACCTGTTTCCGGTGATGGACGAGCTGGACCTCAACGACTTCCAGGACCGTATCATCTCCCCGACCGCACGCTGGCTCAAAGAGCATAGCGGTGTGACCATCACCAGCATTCACGAAGTCCCCTGAACCACACGTTTGCGTGGTGCCTTGGCAGGCACTACGCTGGAGAAGGGCCTGCCTGTTCTGCGGGTTGGCGCCGCTACAATTCGCGTCTTGCATCAGCTCGAACTGCACGGCCTTTGCCGGCAGGTGCGTAGTGCACGGAAAGTCTATCCATTGCTTTATTCAGGAGGACGATTCATGAGCAGCCAGAACGACGATATCAGCAGCAACGTCCTGCGCCAGATGAAAGCAGGCGGTTTCGACTTCACCCAGATCCACCCCATCGAGTTCTATGCCGTATTCCCGGACGAAGCAGGGGCCCGTCGTGCAGCCGGGCAGTTTCGCGGGGAATCGCTCAATGCCCAGGTGAAGGAGCTGGGCGACGGTGCCTGGCACCTGGAGCTGAGCAAGGTCATGTACGCCACCCATGGCGGGATTGGCGACTTTGAAGAGGCCTTCGAGCAGTTGGTGACACCGTATGGGGGTGAGGTGGAAGGGTGGGGCGTTAAGCACGAACGGCTCACGGCCTGACAGTTTTGTGTTGGCCCGTTCGCGGGTTAACCCGCGCCTACACATTGATGGAGGGTGGACACCCCCCTGCCGTTGTAGGAGCGGGTTCACCCGCGAATACGGTGGCGGCGGCAACGATGAACGGCCGGGGATATTGGCCAGCAGGACCGGCCCTTTCGCGGGTGAACCCGCTCCTACGACGGTCTGTGTTCAACCCCCGGTGTGTGTCCACCACCGTGTAGGCGCGGGTTTACCCGCGAAGAGGCCCTCAAGGCTTACGCGCTGCCATGTGCCCCAAATAGGCCAGCAGCGCATCCAGTTCCTGTTCACTCAACACACTTTCGGCAAACCCCGGCATCTTCGCCTGCGGCCACCGCCGCAGGCTTTGCGGGTCGCGTATCAACTTGCGTAAATAAACCGGCTGAAAATACTCGGTCGGGTTATACGGCACATTCAAGTCCGGCCCCACCTGCCCATCCCCCGCACCGTTCAACCGGTGGCACACCAGGCAATTCTGCTGGAACAGGGCAAAGCCCTGGCGCACCGGGCTGTCGGCCGGCAGCTTCGGGTCGGGTAGCAGCGCAGGAAACCGCTGGTCCACCGGGGCCAGCTTGCGAAGGGTGGCGATCTGGAATGGCCACTGTTCAGGGCGGATGCCGCTGGCCTGCGGCGCAGTCCACACCAGGTAGAACGGCCCGGCACTTGGCTTGCCTGGACCCAGTGACGGCCACGGCGTGTCGGGGTCTTCCACGGCCAGCCAGGCCCGTGCCGGCCCTTGCTGCAGCAAGGGCGCAGCGGGCATTTCGGCGGCAAAGCCATCCAGCGCCACGGCCTGCAGGTGATCGCTGGCAGTCACGCCTTTCAGCAGCGTGACCAGTGGCACCGCCCGATAGTGCATGGGGCGTTTGTAGGATACGTCCTGTTCGATGCTGATGTCCTGGGCCTCAGGGTGGCCAAGCAGTTCGGCGCTGCTCCACTGGCGCGGTGTCGCGCCCAGTTCAAGGTGCAGTTGCGCCGCCGACAATGGCAGGCTCAGGAGCAACGCTAGCAGGGCAAGGCAGTGGCGCATAGGCGATCTCCGACCATCAAGGCCAGCAGGTTACCTGTGCGTTGCCCGTTGGCGCCACCGCCGCAATCAGCCAAACAAACGTGTCAGGTTCGGCAAGATCAACAGCAACGTGGTGGCAAATAAAATGAGCCCAGCTTGGCGAATTTTCGATTGTCTGAACATGGCGGACCGCCTTCTTGTTGTTATTCCTGAATACCCGTTGGCTTCCTTGTCGCGCTTCGGGTCGATCGCAGTAGCGTTGAATGGCGCCGGACTGCTTGCCGCTTGAAAGTGGATATACCTTCAACAGTAGGGTGTGCGTTATCCATATTTGAGAACCCTTTGTTCTAACCGTGCACTAAAACCATTCCTCTGGCTATGAGGCTAAGTGCTATCTAGCTGACACGCTCTATCTAGACAGTGGCGCAAGCACCCGGTAGGCGCCGACGAAATGTGACCGTTCGTCAGTGCAGCCTACTTGCTTGTACGTGCCTTTCGCGGCAGTCTCTACAGCAGATTACCACCCATGTCGTTCAGGACTACCCCTATGTCGTTACGCATCTGCATCCTTGAAACCGATGTCCTGCGACCGGAGTTGACGGCGCAATATCAGGGCTACGGCAGGATGTTCGAGCAGCTCTTCTCGCGTCAGCCGATTGCCGCCGAATTTTGTGTGTACAACGTGATGCACGGCGACTATCCCGCCGACAGTGAAAAGTTCGATGCCTACCTTGTGACGGGCAGCAAGGCCGATTCGTTCGGTACCGACCCGTGGATCCAGACGCTAAAGGCCTACCTGCTCAAGTTGTACGAGCGCGGTGAAAAGCTGCTGGGCGTGTGTTTTGGCCACCAGTTGCTGGCCTTGACCCTGGGTGGCAAGGCCGAGCGGGCTGAGCAAGGCTGGGGCGTGGGTATTCATCGCTACTCGTTGGCGGCGCATGCGCCCTGGATGGACCCGGAGGTGTCGGAACTGACCTTGCTGATCAGTCACCAGGACCAGGTGACCGAACTGCCTGAAGGCGCTACGGTGATCGCCTCCAGCGATTTCTGCCCGAATGCGGCGTACCACATTCGCGACCAGGTGCTGTGCTTCCAGGGCCATCCGGAATTCGTGCATGACTACTCCCGCGCACTGCTCGATGCGCGCCAGGAATACCTGGGTGACGAGGTGTACCACAAGGCCGTTGCCAGCCTGGCCACCGAGCACCAGGGAGATTTGGTAGGGGAGTGGATGTTGCGGTTCATCCAGCAGCCATCAAAGGCCAGCGACAGCGCCGCTTAAGCGGTGGCAACCCTTCGCGGGCACGCCCGCTCCCACAGGTTGTGCACAATGCTGAAAATTGTGAGCCACCTGTGGGAGCGGGCGCGCCCGCGAAGAGGCCATCAAAGCCAACCCGATTTCTTGAAGCTGGCATATAACCCGGCACACCCCGTCACAATCACCCCCAATACCGCGAAGTAACCATAGTGCCAGCTCAGCTCCGGCATGTTCTGGAAGTTCATCCCGTAAACCCCGGCAATGGCCGTAGGGAATGCCAGAATCGCCGCCCAGGCCGCGAATTTGCGCTGCACGATGCTTTGCCGTGACGATTCCAGCAGCATGCCGATCTCGATCGTCTGGCTGGCAATGTCGCGTATGCCGGCCAAGTCTTCCATCTGCCGTGTCACGTGAATTTGCACATCACGAAAGTACGGGCGCATGTTCTTGTCGATGAACGGGAAGTTCAGGCGCTGCAGTTCTTCGCTCACTTCAACCAGGGGGGCCACGTAGCGGCGCAGGCGCAGGATGTCACGGCGCAGGCTGTGCAGGCGGCGGATGTCGTCTTCCCGCAGCGAGCCGCCCAGTACGCTTTCCTCCAGCGCTTCGATCTCGCCATGAATGGCCTCGCTGACCGGTTGGTAGTTCTCGGTGACGAAGTCGAGCAGGGCGTACAGCACGAAGTCTTCGCCATGTTCCAGCAGCAGGGGCCGAGCCTCGCAGCGCTGGCGAACCATGGCGTAGGATTTGGAGTGGCCGTTGCGGCAGGTGATGATGTAGCCGTTGCCCGCGAAGATATGGGTCTCGATGAATTCCAGTTTGCCTTCGTGGCGCACTGGCGAATAAGTGACGATGAACAACGCGTCACCGAAGGTTTCCAGCTTGGGCCGGCTGTGTTTTTCCAGGGCATCTTCGATGGCCAGTTCGTGCAGGTTGAACTGCGACTGCAGGTTGGCCAGCTCTTCGGCATTGGGCTCTTCCAGGCCGATCCACACAAAATGCCCCGGCTTGCGCGCCCACTCGCTGCCTTCGTCGATGCTGATGTTGGTGACCTTTCTGCCGGCGCTGTACACCGCCGATGCCACGACTCGACCCATGGTTGTCCGCTTATTCGATTGAACACGGATACAGCTTGGGCTGTACCCGGCTCCAGAGCAACCCCGGATCAGGCCAGTTCTTTTTCCATGCGGTCAATGCACTGCTGCATTTGCACCCGGCATTGCTCGATCAGCGCGGGCAGGTCCTGCAGCGTCATGCCCGTCGTGGCAATGGGCGGCAGCGAGCGCACAATCACCGTGCGCTGGCGCCAGCTGTTCAGGCTCAGGCGCCTGGCATAGCGGCTGACGCAGACCGGCACGATCGGCACACCGGCCTCGATGGCCATGTGAAACGCGCCTTTCTTGAACGCCAGCAAATGCTCGCCGGGATTGCGTGTGCCTTCGGGGAAAATCCAGATCGAGGTGTCGTCCTGCAGAACCCGGGTGGTCTTCTGTATGGCCCTGCGTGCCTGATAGGCATTCTTGCGGTCGACCAGCACGTTGCCGCCCAGCCAGAACAATTGGCCGAACAGCGGGATCCAGCCCAGGCTCTTCTTGCCGATGGCGACGGTGCGTTGCGGCACCACTTGGCCCAGCACGAACAGGTCGAAGTTGGACTGGTGGTTGGCCACGATCACACACCCGGGTGGATGGTCCCACAATGGGCCGACTTCGGCCTTGACCTTGATGCGCATCAGCCAGGTGGCCGGCAAGCTGTAGAGCCGGGCGAAAACGCGGCTGTTGTCAGGGTTGAAGGGGCGGCACAGACCAATGATCAGGCCCACGGCGCCAACGGCAAGAAAATGCAGCCCCAGCAGGAACATACGCAATGAATAAAGCATGGTACGGCTCACACCAGACGGTCGCGGGGCAGTGTACGGGTGTGCACTGGTTGGGGCAAACCTTGGTGCAGGCCTGTTCCGCCCCTTTCGCGGGCAAACCCGCGAAAAGGGCCCGTGCGGTTAGCCCATATGCTGCTGATCCAGCTCGATCGCCTTGTCCAGCGCCTCCAGCAGCCCTTTGCGCACTTTCAGCTTGGTGTTCTTGTGCGCCAGCATGTTCAGCTTCTTCAGCTCTCGTGCTGCAGTCATTGCCGCTTCCTGCAATTGCTCGGCCGGTACTACCTTGTCGAGGAAGCCGGCATCCACGGCACCCAGCGGGTCAAACACTTCGGCATTGATCACCGAGCGGTGGAAGGCCGAGCGGCGCAGGCGGTCGCGGGCCAGTTCAATGCCGGCGTGGTGCATGGTCATGCCGATTTGCACTTCGTTCAGGCATACCTTGTATGGCCCATCGACGCCAATGCGGTAGTCGGCCGACAGCAGCAGGAAGGCGCCCTTGGCCACGGCATTGCCGGGGCAGGCGACCACCACAGGGAACGGGTGCGACAGCAGCCGGCGGGCGAGGGTGGAACCGGCGGTGACCAGGCTGATGGCGTCTTTGGGGCCGCGGGTCATTACCTTGAGGTCGTAACCGCCTGACAGAATGCCCGGCTGCCCGGTGATGATCACTACTGCACGCTCCTCGGTAGCGCGGTCCAGCGCTGCATTGAAGGCAGTGATGACGTCCGGCGAGATGGCATTGACCTTGCCGTTGTTCAGGGTAAGGGTGGCGATGCCGTCTTCGGCGTGGTAGGTAATCAGCTCGCTCATGGCAGAGTCCTTTTGTTGGCGTGGCGACGACGTTACCCAGCGCCAGGGGCGAGGTAAAGCAGCAAGGCTGACTGGTCGGTCAGTGCTCACGGCAGCCCAAGTGCAAATACATGAAAAAATTGAAAAAAATGCTTGCCAAAGGGAAAGTCTTTCACTAAATTAGCGCACCTCGACAGGCCGCAAGGCTTGAAGAGAAACGGTGAAGTGTCCGAGTGGTCGAAGGAGCACGCCTGGAAAGTGTGTATACGAGAAATCGTATCAAGGGTTCAAATCCCTTCTTCACCGCCACATTCTACGAAGAGCCCCCGCGCTGAAAAGCACGGGGGC
>NZ_JBJJLR010000042.1:0-50341 GCF_046230975.1 Pseudomonas sp. KCJK9058 | reverse complement strand
AGACTCTCCCCTTGACCACAATCGTTTCTGTCCGCCGTAACGGCAAAGTCGTCATGGGCGGCGACGGCCAGGTATCCCTTGGCAACACCGTGATGAAAGGCAACGCCAAGAAGGTGCGCCGCCTGTACCACGGCCAGGTCATCGCGGGCTTCGCCGGCGCCACTGCCGACGCCTTCACCCTGTTCGAGCGCTTTGAAGGTCAGCTGGAAAAACACCAGGGTCACCTGGTACGCGCCGCCGTCGAGCTGGCCAAGGAATGGCGTACCGACCGCTCCCTGAGCCGCCTGGAAGCCATGCTGGCCGTGGCCAACAAGGATGCATCCCTGATCATCACCGGCAACGGTGACGTGGTCGAACCCGAAGATGGCCTGATCGCCATGGGTTCCGGCGGAGCCTATGCCCAGGCCGCAGCCCGTGCCCTGCTGAACAAGACCGACCTCTCGGCCCGCGAAATCGCCGAGACCGCCCTGAACATCGCCGGCGACATCTGCGTGTTCACCAACCACAACCTGACCATCGAGGAGCAGGACCTGGCCGACTGATTCAGCTGTTCTGGCGCCCCTTCCCGGTGAAGGGGCTTTTCCACGCTGACTCACCTGCCCAAGGACCGTATTGATCATGTCCATGACCCCCCGCGAGATCGTCCACGAACTCAACCGCCACATCATCGGCCAGGACGACGCCAAGCGCGCCGTGGCCATTGCCCTGCGCAACCGCTGGCGGCGCATGCAGCTCCCTGCCGAGCTGCGTGCCGAAGTCACCCCCAAGAACATCCTGATGATCGGCCCTACCGGCGTCGGCAAGACCGAAATCGCCCGCCGGCTGGCCAAACTGGCCAACGCGCCGTTCCTCAAGGTCGAAGCCACCAAGTTCACCGAAGTGGGCTACGTGGGCCGCGACGTCGAGTCGATCATCCGTGACCTGGCCGATGCCGCGTTGAAGATGCTGCGCGAGCAGGAAATCATTCGCGTGCGCCACCGCGCCGAAGACGCCGCCGAAGACCGCATCCTCGACGCCCTGCTGCCCCAGGCACGCGTCACCAGCTTCAGCGAAGAAGCCGCACAGACCAGCAGCGACTCCAACACCCGCCAGCTGTTCCGCAAGCGCCTGCGCGAAGGCCAGCTGGACGACAAGGAAATCGAGATTGAAGTGGCCGATGCCGTCGGTGTCGAAATTGCTGCGCCGCCCGGCATGGAAGAAATGACCAACCAGCTGCAGAGCCTGTTTGCCAACATGGGCAAAGGCAAGCGCAAAGCGCGCAAGCTGAAGGTGAAAGAAGCGCTGAAGATGGTTCGCGATGAAGAAGCGAGCCGCCTGGTCAACGAGGAAGAACTCAAGGCCAAGGCCCTGGAAGCGGTCGAACAGCACGGCATCGTGTTCATCGACGAAATCGACAAGGTCGCCAAGCGCGGCAACGTTGGCGGCGCCGATGTGTCCCGTGAAGGCGTGCAGCGCGACCTGCTGCCGCTGATCGAAGGCTGCACCGTCAACACCAAGCTGGGCATGGTCAAGACCGACCACATTCTGTTCATTGCCTCGGGTGCATTCCACCTGAGCAAGCCGAGCGACCTGGTGCCCGAGCTGCAAGGCCGCCTGCCGATTCGTGTCGAGCTGAAGGCACTGACCCCGGAAGACTTCGAGCGTATCCTGCAGGAGCCGCACGCGTCGCTGACCGAGCAGTACCAGGCATTGCTGAAGACCGAAGGCCTGAACATCGAGTTCCTCGCCGACGGCATCAAGCGCTTGGCCGAGATTGCCTACCAGGTCAACGAGAAGACCGAAAACATCGGTGCCCGCCGCCTGCACACCCTGCTCGAGCGCTTGCTCGAAGAAGTGTCGTTCAGTGCGGGCGACCTGGCCAGCACCCATGACGAAGCGCCGATTCAGATCGACGCGGCGTATGTGAACAGCCACCTGGGTGAGCTGGCACAGAACGAAGACCTGTCGCGTTACATCCTGTAAGACCGGTTTCGACAGTTTCGCGGGCAAGCCCGCTCCTGCACATGTCACCCCATCCCTTGGGCCTGTGGTGATCCGTGCAGGGGCGGGCTTGACCGCGAAGAGGCCCTTGAATCCCTCCCCCATAATCTGGAAGCTGTGCTTCATCAGCTCCCGAGAGATTCTGCCCATGGCCCGCCTGCCTACCGCCATCAACCTGCACAAAGCCTCCAAAACCCTCAGCCTCACCTACGCGCCCGGCGAGGTCTACCACCTGCCCGCCGAGTTCCTGCGCGTGCACTCTCCCTCCGCCGAGGTCCAGGGCCACGGCAACCCCATCCTGCAGTTCGGCAAGATCAACGTCGGCCTCAGTGGCCTGGAACCTGCCGGCCAATATGCACTGAAACTGACCTTCGACGACGGCCATGACAGCGGCTTGTTCACCTGGGAATACCTTGAGCAACTGTGCCTGCGCCAGGAACAACTGTGGGCGGAATACCTCGACGAGTTGCACAAGGCCGGCAAATCCCGCGACCCAGCCGAATCTGTGGTCAAGCTCATGCTCTAGCGCAAGGCCTGAGGGGTTTAGAGCGCATTTTCTAAATTCATCTGTTTGAATGACTTGCAGACAGCCCAGTGAAGGGCTGTCTTGCGCATTACACGAAAGTCGGGTAACCAATGGGTGTGGCAAGTTCCCTGCATCACTTTGCAGGTCGTCAGCACCCACGCAGCACCGCTGTTCCTTATCACTGGTCACCCGAGTAGCAGTACCGGGCTCAGGGCTGTGCACCCACCACAGCAACCGGTACTCGTCTCAGGACAACGGAGCGTCGTAGATGAGTAACAAGAACAACGATGAGCTGCAGCGGCAGGCCTCGGAAAACACCCTGGGGCTGAACCCGGTCATCGGCATCCGCCGCAAGGACCTGTTGAGCTCGGCACGCACCGTGCTGCGCCAGGCCGTGCGCCAACCGCTGCACAGCGCCAAGCATGTGGCTCACTTTGGCCTGGAGCTGAAGAACGTGTTGCTGGGCAAATCCAGCCTGGCCCCGGACAGCGACGACCGTCGCTTCAATGACCCGGCCTGGAGCAACAACCCGCTGTACCGCCGCTACCTGCAAACCTACCTGGCCTGGCGCAAGGAGCTGCAGGACTGGGTCAGCAGCAGCGACCTGTCCCCCCAGGACATCAGCCGCGGCCAGTTCGTCATCAACCTGATGACCGAGGCCATGGCGCCGACCAATACCCTGTCCAACCCGGCTGCGGTCAAACGCTTCTTCGAAACCGGCGGCAAGAGCCTGCTCGATGGCCTGTCCAACCTGGCCAAGGACATGGTCAATAACGGCGGCATGCCCAGCCAGGTGAACATGGATGCCTTCGAAGTGGGCAAGAACCTGGGCACCAGCGAAGGCGCGGTGGTGTACCGCAACGATGTGCTGGAACTGATCCAGTACAGCCCCATCACCGAACAGGTACATGCCCGCCCGCTGCTGGTGGTGCCACCGCAGATCAACAAGTTCTACGTATTCGACCTCAGCCCGGAAAAGAGCCTGGCGCGCTTCTGCCTGCGCTCGCAGCAGCAGACCTTCATCATCAGCTGGCGCAACCCGACCAAGGCCCAGCGCGAGTGGGGCCTGTCCACCTACATCGATGCGCTGAAAGAAGCCGTCGACGCGGTGCTGGCGATTACCGGCAGCAAAGACTTGAACATGCTCGGCGCCTGCTCCGGCGGCATCACCTGTACCGCTCTGGTCGGCCACTATGCCGCCATTGGCGAGAACAAGGTCAACGCCCTGACCCTGCTGGTCAGCGTGCTGGACACCACCATGGACAACCAGGTTGCATTGTTTGTCGACGAGCAGACCTTGGAGGCCGCCAAGCGCCACTCTTATCAGGCGGGCGTGCTGGAAGGCAGCGAAATGGCCAAGGTGTTCGCCTGGATGCGCCCCAACGACCTGATCTGGAATTACTGGGTTAACAACTACCTGCTCGGCAATGAGCCCCCCGTGTTCGACATCCTGTTCTGGAACAACGACACCACGCGCCTGCCGGCCGCCTTCCACGGCGACCTGATCGAAATGTTCAAGAGCAACCCGCTGACCCGCCCCGATGCCCTGGAAGTGTGCGGCACCGCGATCGACCTGAAAAAGGTCAAATGCGACATCTACAGCCTCGCCGGCACCAACGACCACATCACCCCATGGCCGTCATGCTACCGCTCGGCACATCTGTTCGGTGGCAAGATCGAATTCGTACTGTCCAACAGCGGGCATATCCAAAGCATCCTCAACCCGCCGGGCAACCCGAAGGCACGTTTCATGACCGGTGCCGACCGCCCGGGGGACCCGGTGGCCTGGCAGGAAAACGCCACCAAGCATGCAGACTCCTGGTGGTTGCACTGGCAAAGTTGGCTGGGCGAGCGTGCCGGCGCGCTGAAAAAGGCACCGACCCGCCTGGGCAACCGTGCCTACGCCGCCGGCGAAGCCTCCCCAGGCACCTACGTTCACGAGCGTTGAGTTACAGCGCCGTGGCGGCCTGCGGGGCGCCACGGTGTTTACTTCACCCAAGAGTCACGTGCATGCCGCAACCCTATATTTTCAGGACCGTCGAGCTGGACCACCAGTCCATCCGCACCGCTGTTCGCCCCGGCAAACCGCACCTGACGCCGTTGCTGATCTTCAACGGCATCGGCGCCAACCTCGAGCTGGTGTTCCCGTTCATCGATGCACTTGACCCGGACCTGGAAGTCATCGCCTTCGATGTGCCTGGGGTCGGCGGCTCGTCCACACCACGCCACCCGTATCGCTTCCCTGGGCTGGCCAAGCTGACCGCACGGATGCTCGACTACCTCGACTACGGCCAGGTCAACGTCATCGGCGTGTCCTGGGGCGGCGCCCTGGCCCAGCAGTTTGCTCACGATTACCCCGAGCGCTGCAAGAAACTGGTGCTGGCCGCCACCGCTGCCGGTGCGGTAATGGTGCCAGGCAAGCCCAAGGTGCTGTGGATGATGGCCAGCCCCCGGCGTTACGTGCAGCCGTCGCATGTCATCCGCATTGCACCGATGATCTATGGCGGCGGCTTCCGACGTGACCCCGACCTGGCCATGCATCATGCTGCCAAAGTGCGCTCCGGCGGCAAGCTGGGCTACTACTGGCAGCTGTTCGCAGGGCTCGGCTGGACCAGCATCCACTGGCTGCACAAGATCCAGCAGCCCACCCTGGTACTGGCCGGTGACGACGACCCGCTGATCCCGCTGATCAACATGCGCCTGCTGGCCTGGCGGATTCCCAATGCCCAGCTACACATTATCGACGACGGCCATCTGTTCCTGATCACCCGTGCCGAAGCCGTCGCCCCGATCATCATGAAGTTCCTGCAGGAAGAACGTCAGCGTGCGGTCATGCATCCCCGTCCGGCCTCGGGGGGGTGAAACAGCTGCGGCCTGACAGGGGAAATGGATCAGACGAGGGAGTGTTGCCATGAAAGACAAACCGGCCAAAGGATCGACAACGCTCCCCGCCACCCGCATGAACGTGCAGAACGCCATCCTCGGCCTGCGCGGCCGCGACCTGCTTTCCACGCTGCGCAACGTCGGCCGCCACGGTCTGCGCCACCCGCTGCATACCGCGCATCATCTGCTGGCGCTTGGCGGGCAGTTGGGGCGGGTGATGCTGGGGGACACGCCCTACCAGCCGAACCCGCGTGACGCACGCTTCAGTGACCCGACCTGGAGCCAGAACCCGTTCTACCGCCGTGGCCTGCAGGCCTACCTGGCCTGGCAGAAGCAGACACGCCAGTGGATCGATGAAAGCCACTTGAATGACGATGATCGAGCCCGCGCCCACTTCCTGTTCAACCTGATCAACGATGCGCTGGCGCCCAGCAACTCACTGCTCAATCCGCTGGCGGTCAAAGAGCTGTTCAACACCGGCGGCCAGAGCCTGGTGCGCGGCGTGGCCCACCTGCTCGACGACCTGCGTCACAACGATGGGCTGCCGCGTCAGGTGGACGAGCGCGCCTTCGAAGTAGGCGCCAACCTGGCGGCGACCCCTGGCGCAGTGGTATTTCGCAACGAGCTGCTGGAGCTGATCCAGTACTCGCCGATGAGCGAAAAGCAGCACGCACGCCCACTGCTGGTCGTGCCGCCTCAGATCAACAAGTTCTACATCTTCGACCTCAGCGCTACCAACAGCTTTGTCCAGTACATGCTCAAAAGCGGCTTGCAGGTGTTCATGGTCAGCTGGCGCAACCCCGACCCACGCCACCGTGAATGGGGCCTTTCCAGCTACGTGCAAGCCCTGGAGGAAGCGCTTAATGCCTGCCGCAGTATCAGCGGCAACCGCGACCCCAACCTGATGGGCGCCTGTGCCGGCGGCCTGACCATGGCTGCACTGCAAGGCCACCTGCAAGCCAAGCAGCAATTGCGCCGGGTACGCAGTGCCACCTACCTGGTCAGCTTGCTGGACAGCAAGTTCGAAAGCCCGGCCAGCCTGTTCGCCGATGAGCAAACCATCGAGGCGGCCAAGCGCCGCTCTTATCAGCGCGGCGTGCTGGACGGTGGCGAAGTGGCGCGGATCTTCGCCTGGATGCGGCCCAACGACCTGATCTGGAACTACTGGGTCAACAACTACCTGCTCGGCAAGACACCGCCGGCGTTCGACATCCTGTACTGGAATGCCGACAGCACGCGCCTGCCCGCCGCGCTGCATGGCGACCTGCTGGAGTTTTTCAAGCTCAACCCCTTGACCTACGCGTTCGGGCTGGAGGTGTGCGGTACCCCGATTGACCTGCAGCAGGTCAATATCGACAGCTTTACCGTGGCCGGCAGCAACGACCACATCACGCCATGGGACGCGGTGTACCGCTCGGCCTTGCTGCTGGGTGGCGAACGGCGCTTCGTGCTGGCCAACAGCGGGCATATCCAGAGCATCATCAACCCTCCAGGCAACCCCAAGGCCTACTACCTGGCCAACCCCAAGCTGAGCAGCGACCCACGCGCCTGGTTCCACGACGCCAAGCGCAGTGAAGGCAGCTGGTGGCCGTTGTGGCTGGAGTGGATCACCGCACGCTCCGGCCTGCTCAAGGCGCCGCGCACTGAACTGGGCAACGCCACTTACCCACCGCTAGGCCCCGCGCCAGGCACCTACGTGCTGACCCGATGAGCTGCTGACTGGATGAAAACCCGCGACCGTATCCTTGAATGCGCCCTGCAGTTGTTCAACCAGCAGGGCGAACCCAACGTATCCACCCTGGAAATTGCCAACGAACTCGGCATCAGCCCAGGCAACCTGTACTACCACTTCCATGGCAAGGAGCCCTTGGTACTGGGCTTGTTCGAGCGTTTTGAAGAAGCGTTGATGCCGTTGCTTGACCCGCCGCTGGAGGTGCGCCTGGACGCAGAGGACTACTGGCTGTTTCTGCACTTGATCGTCGAGCGCATGGCTCAGTACCGCTTCCTGTTCCAGGACCTGTCCAACCTGACCGGGCGCCTGCCCAAGCTCGCCCGAGGCATGCGCAGCCTGATCAATGCAGTCAAACGCACGCTGGCGGCGCTGTTGGCCAGCCTGAAGAGCCAAGGGCTGGTAGAGAGCGATACCCAGGCGCTGGGGCAACTGGTTGAGCAGATCACACTGACGCTGATGTTCTCGCTGGATTACCAGCGTGTGCTGGGGCGCGAGGGGGATGTGGGGATCGTGGTGTATCAGGTGATGATGCTGGTGGCGCCGCATTTGCAGGCCCAGGCCCGGGCGGCGGCGGAGCAGCTGGCAGTGAAGTACCTGGAGGGGTAGGCCTGCTGGAGATGTTGTGTTGCAGCCGACGCATTCGCGGGTAAACCCGCTCCTACAAGGTTTGGCGCATCTTGTGGGAGTGGGTTTACCCGCGAAGAAGGCGACGCGGTATCAGATCAGGGTACCGGTGCCGGTAGGTGCCGATGGCGTGCTGCTGGCCGGGGTAGCGGCAGGTGCCGGTGCAGTGGTCGCAGCAGGCGCAGCGCTGGCCGCTGGGGCCGCCGGCTTGGCGGCTGCCGGTTTGGCCGGCGCCTTCTTCACCGCAGGTTTCTTGGCCGCTGCCGGCTTCGCCGCAGGCTTGGCTGCAGGTTTTTCCGCTGCGGTTTTCGCTGCGGGTTTCGCTGCGGGTTTCGCTGCGGGTTTGGCCGCTGCGGTTTTAGCAGCAGGTTTGGCCGCCGCCGTTTTCGCCGCAGGTTTGGCTGCCGCTGCCTTGGCCAGTGGCTTGGCCGAAGCCTTGCTCGCAGCCGGCTTGGTTGCTGCAGTGCGCGACGAAATCGGCGTAACCGAAGCACCGGTCAGCTTCTCGATCTGCTTGGTCAGGCTGTCCACCTGCTGGTGCAGTGCCTTTATCTCGTTGCGGCTCGGTACACCAAGGCGCGAGATGGCACTGTTAAGGCGCTTGTCGAAGGCTTCTTCAAGTTCGCTCCACTTGCCCAGCGCACGGTCCTTCACGCCCGACACCCGCGAAGTGGTCGAGGACTTGGCAGTCTCGGCAACATCTTCAGCCGTCTTTTTCGCCTGCTTCTCGGCCTTCTCGCCATCCTTCACCAGCGAGTCGAACAGCTTCGGGCCGTCCTGGTCGATCTTCGAATAGATGCCCAGCCCCGCCAGCCAGATCTTGCGGGAGTATTTCTCGATCCCGCCGACCCAGGAGCTGCTTTCTTTTTCGGTGTTCTTCTTGCCAGCCATCCTGCTCTCCTTATGGTTTGTGCGCGACGCGCTCAAGCAGCTCATGCAACTGTTCAAGCTTGATCGACAACGCCTCAACGTCATGTTTAGACGGAATACCCAGGCGATTCAAGGCGCGACCGACCCGTGCGTCGAAAGCTTTTTCGATCTTGTCGAGTTGAATTTCTACCTTGCCGCGTACGCGGTTCACTTCTTCACCGACTTCGTCAAGCTGGTGGTTGGCGGCATCGAGCTCTTTGTCGATGCGCTTCTTGCCGCGCGTCTCGACACCTTCACCCGCCCTGACCAGCTCTTTGAAGTAGTCAGAGCCTTCCTGACCGACGCGGGCGTAGGCGCCGATACCGGCCAGCCAGATCTTGCGCGCATAGCCGCGCACCTCGCCAAGCGTGCCCAGGGCTTCGTCTTTTTTCTTCACAATCACTTTGGCCATGCTGTGTACCTCATGCTCATGAGTGGTGGAAAACCGCCCATGGAGGCTGGGCTTGAGCATAAGGTAGGGAAGAAAATTAGAAACCTCACCCTAAGGTCTTCGTTGTCACATCTATATACCGCAAGCCCCTTTGACCATAGCGCTAGCGTCGCAGGCTTCACCTCACGGACATCGACGCTATGACTGCTGCAGCAATCCCACCCAGGCTGACGTTCAAGCAACGCGTGGCAGCCTGTTTCTCCAAACGACCCAGCCTGCGGGACGTTTTATCAAAAGAAGCATTCCAGATTTTCAGCGACCGGTATCCATGGGTGCACCGTAACCACCCTCACATCACATCGCTCGATCCTTTCGTCATCCTGCATGCACCGGCCAGCACCGATGACCTCTCACGTCAGAGCGGGCTGGTGGACGAGCTTCTGAGGCATTTTCTGGCCAAGGAACGTGTGCAACTGGGCGCCGCAGACAGGCTGAGCATCAGCCCTCCCCATGTGTTTCAAATTCAGGAGCAAGACCAGGACAACCTTCGCCAGCCCGAAATCATGCCGGACCTGACAAAGCTCAACGATGACTTCGATACAGTGCTTGGCGCGTTGATACCCGCCTTCCAGCAAGCCCAGATCGGCTTCTGGAACGGGCTCGACGAAGACAGCCAAGTCTCGCGCATGCTCTGGCTGGAGCACACCATCAAGGCTGCCTTGCTCGAGAACCTCCCTCGTCAAGGCCTTGAAGATGATGCAAAAGCTGCAATGTACGCCCTGCTCGACGGGGTACACGACAGCCTGACTGTCGAGGCGATACAAGTCACGCTCGGAACGGATGGCGGGGCACACACCGTTACCCTACCGGATCTGTTGCTCATCACCACAAGCGGCACCCGCAGCCTGGTTCTGCAATGCAAGCCCTGCGGTTCGGTTCATCTCCATGTCGACCTGCCCAGCTTTGCCACCGCGCTGCAACGGCAGCTAGCGCAACGTTATCGCTTCGAAACGTTGTCCTGGGCACACACGCCAGTAATCGGACGCCCTTTCGCCTTCCAGGTCAGGCAACTGCTGAACGATATCCTGGACGACATCGGCCGCCTGCGTATTGGCGGCCTGGCAACCGTCGACGAAATGGAGCGACAACTGCGCCAGGTGAGCGACCCGTCAGCTTACTTCTTCGACCTGCCTTCGCAGGAACGAACTGCACCCGCCGTCAGTCCGCCGCGATGGCTGCTCAATGCCAGCGCTGAGGACCGCTACGCCTATCACACTGCACTGCTCGATCTGGCGGCGAACCAAGGCCGGTCGAAGGGCCGCACATCGCTGGGCGATGTCGAGGATATCCGTGATTACGCCGCTCGCCGCTTGCGTGAGACCCTGCAGACCAGCTACCCAGACAAGGCGGTGCACGACCCGAACAAGGTGCACATCCGCATTTCCCAGGCCATCATCGGCGCCGCTACACAAGGGCAGTCACTGTTCTTGCGCACGGAGCCCCTGACCGACCTGGCGATCTCACGCCTGCGGCTGGAGGCTGGTGAGGTGATGAGCGGGATGAATTTCGAGGACGGCTCGCCTGTGACCGACTGGCTAAGCATCGACCAGATCAGGGGCCTGATTCATCAGGTCGACATCGGCGGTCACTACCCCTCCTACCTGAAGGACCAAGTCAACACCCAACCGCGCAGGGCCGAGCGAATCCGGCAGCATGCCAGGGAATGGCGCGACGCCCTTCGGTTCAGCACCCTGAAGGCCAAGATCGAGCGACAACTTGGTGAAACGGCGAGCCAGGCAATGCTCAGCTTCTGCCAGGGCATGGACAATGGCGCGGACCTTCTGCGCATCGCCCCCCTGGCGTTCCTTTGCGCGCCTGGCGCTTCAGCAAGCGATGTGGCGCACGGGATGTTCATTATCGAAATACCGGCAAGCGGCAGCTGGGTCTTGTACCGCCCCTTCTATGCCGACAGGGCGCTGCAGGAATTTCCGACCCTCGAATTGCTGATGGACGCAATCCGCAGCAGGGGCGAACTGCAAGAGAGCGTACTGGCCTGGCTCGAGGATGACGCGCGTCCGACTTACCAGAACGACGGGTTCAAGCACCCGCACCTGCACCCGAACATGACCAAGCTGACGCACCTGCTCAATGTGCCGGTCGAGCTGCTGGACCGCCTTTTGCAACGCCTCAGACGCCCGGTCCAGGCCTCGTTCCAGGCCTGGACGGATGATCTGGACACCCACCTGTTCAACGCGCGTATCGAGACCATGTTATTGGCCTCAGCCAGCAACAGCGTCTCCAATGCCCAGGAAGTGCGGGCTTTGGTGAAGGAGGCTGTGTGGGCGATCTTCAATACCGTCACCCAACTTTGGCATGGCCCGATGACCACCCTGGTGTGGCTGGTGGTGGCGCTGTCGGCAGCCAAGGAAGACGTCGAGGCGCTGATCAAGCGCAGCGGTGACGACAAGATCGTCGCAGCCATAGACCTGGTCACCAACCTGGCCTTGCTCCTTGCCCACCGCCCCGCAACGCCACCTGCCAACAGCGAAGAGCCCGCCAGGCTACGTTTTTCAGGCCCTGCGCCGAAGGAAGAGACCCCGCCCCCAGCGCTCGAGCAGCCACAGGAGAAACCCTGGCAGCCCCCCGTCGAGGCGCCGCAGCCCACGCTCGTGCGTGTAGATGGCTGGCATGACGGGCAGCGCCTGAGCAACCTGTCGGTACAGGAGCGCCAGTCACTGGCCCAACTGCAAGCCTCGCAGCCACTCGAAGGGCACACGCCACTGACAAGGGGCCGTTTGCGTGGGTTGTACAATATTGCTGGTCGTTACTACGCCAAGCTGGGCGATGGCACCTATGAGGTCATCGAGACGTGGAACGGCATGCAGATCATCGGCCCCGAGCCGAGCAGCAGCGAGTGGGTGTCCCAATGGAATGGCGCCCCGGACGGTTACCACATCGTTGGTCGTGAACGGCAAAAAGGACCATGGCTTACGCGCTGGCATGGCCAATGGTCTTTGAACCTGAACCTCTATGGCGGCATGCCAAGGAACAGGCAATCCATCAACGCCGAAAACCGCCAGCGGTTCGATACATTGAGCGCAACCGCCACGGCGAATCAACACGCGCTGAATCAGGTGGGGCTACTCATGGAGCGCAGCAGAGTGCAACTGGAGGCTTATGACGAACTCGCGCTGCAGTACAGCCGGGCTATCGATGTATTGCCTGACCAGGAGCGCACGTCACTGCCGCCAGCATTGCAGCTTCAAAAGCAGGCACTGAAAGCCCAACGCTTACGCCAATTGCCTGAAATCAGGGCGTCCGCGCTCTACCTGGAGCGACAGAGCACGCTGTTGCATGGGAACATCGAAGTGTTCAAGGAAATGGCCGAACCACGGTTCAGCAAATGCGACAATCGCCCCCAGAGCCGACGTCAATATGGTAATTGGTACGGTGCTGCCATCGAAAACGACATGCTGCTGTGCCGCCGCTTGCTAGAGCAGGTCGACCACCAGGCATTGAGCGCACAGGCCGCAATGCTGCGCCGCTTTCCCGAAACTGCCGAAGATATTCAGCAGTACCTCGATTATCGCGAACGGGTACACGATTCCTGCCAGGCCAGCCGCCGCCTGCTTGCCGCCAGCCAGCGACTGGACCGGACGCTGGCGGAGGCCCTCGATGACCCCAAGATCGACTTTGCCAATAAAGCCACGAAGCTCGCCCAGACCAATCGGAGCAGGACTTATTCGACACTGGTGATTCGGGCACAACTGCTCAGTGACCTGGCTTACCTCGTCGTCGACAAGACGCGGCTTTCTGCGGACATGGCCGAGCACCTGCTTGCAATGCGTGCGCCGCTCAGCAACCTCGAGTTGAGCCGCACGGTATGGAGCCACGACGGGCTGGCAGCTACCGAAGAGTCACCCCAGGTCAAGGCCGAACTGCTTGACGATATCCTTCAGAAATACCGTACCGTGCTGGACCGCGCCCAATACATGAAGACACTGGACTCGCCTGCACTGGTCACTGACGTGCTGGACGAATACATACGCGAAGTGTCAACGATGACCCAGGTCACGGAGCAGCAACTGAGCGCGATCTTGGCCAACGTCGACAGCGGCATCAGCCCACCTCCGCCTTCCCCCGGCCATCGCCCCACGACCATCAGGCGGCGCGTCATCCGTATTGACCGAGGTCGACCGCTGCTGGTGGAAATCGACCAGGTGGGCAACCGGGCAATTCAGCGTAATGCGTTCAACCATGAGCCGGCAGGCAGTTTCGCGCAACGCGACGGGGTGTGGCATGCCGTGGCTGAGCAAGCACGGCCCGCCCAACGTGACCGGGCCCAGGTGCGCCAACGAGCAAACCGCCTGCTGGCAGAGGTGGATGGGAAAATCGCGTTCGCCGCTCACTATGCCGATGAGCCCAACAGCCTGAGCGATTTTCTGGAATGGCCGGCCGGTGACATGCGCGAAGTGCAACAGCAGCTGAGCGAGCTGAACAACCCACTGGATAACGGCCTGATCGACCTCCTGCGTGCAGCGGTAGACCGCGTCCACCACGAAAGGCTTCGGTTACTCACCGACGCCTATCTGAACACCCGCCATCCCGACGGCAAGGCGCTGCGCTTCCTGGCCGAGCAGGATCGGATACGGATCAGGCAGACCGTGATTCGCCGCCAGCTACGTCACGCCCATGATTACCTCGATGTCTACGAGGTGCGCGATGTGCAAGCGCCTCGCAGGGTACTGTGGGAGGCGCACTTTCATTATCCCAGCCTGGACGCGAGCGCCCGCGACTTCGTCAAGGGCCACCTCAAGTTCTGGGATGCAGGTGTAAGAGGCCGCAAGGCCATGCTCGAGCAGGCCGCAGACGCACGCGAGCGCATCGCGATTTACCGCGGCGATCTGCGCCTGGAGCAGGTGATTGGCATCATTCCTTTCCCGGCGGACGCGCCGCAGTAGCCAGACAGCGGCGCCGGCTCAGGCCAGGGCCTTGTCCAGCGCCCGCTCGATCTCGCCTTTGATGGTGCCGCTCATCATCGACAGCATCATGCCCAGCTTCAATTCGACGCGGATGCTGTCGTCGCCAATGTGCACACTGCCATTGGCGCCACTGCGCGCAACGTCCACACGGTCACCGTTCCAGGTGGCCTTGAGGTCGTACTCGCGGCTGAGCTTGTCGACCAGCGCTTCGGCCTTGGCGCGGGCGGCATCACGGCCGAGGGAGTGTTTGCGTTCGACGCTGATCTGGGTCATGCGGGCGTTCCTGAAGATGTAGACATAATGAGCATTATGCCCGCCCCTGCCCACTGGCACACCCCGCCAAGACAAATCCGCCCGTTCGCCCTAGAATGGCGGTAATTTTTTCCGGTGAAGCGATATGAACGACCAGCGCAAAGGCGACCACGCCGAACCCACCACCCATTTCGGCTACCAGGACGTGCCTGAAAGCCAGAAGGCGAAGAAAGTCGCCGAAGTGTTCCACTCGGTAGCAGCCAAGTACGACCTGATGAACGACGTGCTTTCCGGCGGCATGCACCGCCTGTGGAAGCGCTTTACCATCGAGCTGTCAGGCGTGCGCAGCGGTAACCGCGTGCTGGACATCGCCGGCGGTACCGGTGATCTGGCGGCCAAGTTCTCGCGTCTTGTCGGGCCGACCGGGCAAGTGGTGCTGGCCGACATCAACGATTCGATGCTCAAGGTTGGCCGTGACCGCCTGCTTGACCGTGGCGTGGCCGGCAACATCGAGTTCGTCCAGGCCGACGCTGAAAAGCTGCCGTTCCCGGACAACCACTTCGACTGCGTGACCATTGCTTTCGGCCTGCGCAACGTCACCCACAAGGACGCCGCCATCCGTTCGATGCTGCGCGTGCTCAAGCCCGGTGGCCGCCTGCTGATCCTGGAGTTCTCCAAGCCGACCAACAAGCTGATGTCCAAGGCCTACGACGCCTACTCGTTCGCCTTCATGCCGCTGGCTGGCAAGCTGATCACCAATGACGCCGAGAGCTACCGTTACCTCGCCGAGTCGATCCGCATGCACCCTGACCAGGAAACCCTGAAGAGCATGATGGTCGAGGCTGGTTTCGACCGCGTCACCTACCACAACATGACCAGCGGCATCGTTGCCGTGCACCGGGGAATCAAGCCCTGATGTTGCTGGCCGGGCTGCTCGCCAGCGTCGAACATGGCCTGAACCGCGTCCTGCGCCTGGACAGCACGGCCCTGCCGCGGCTGGCCGCGCTGGAAGGCAAAGTCATCGAGATCGACTGCCGCCAACCGGCCCTGCAGGTTTTCATCCTGCCCGATGAAGAGGGCCTGATGCTCGCCGCCCATTGGGAGGGCGAGGTCGACTGCCGCCTGCGCGCCCCCGCCGGTAGCCTGGCGCAACTGGCCTTGGTCAAGGACAAGACCGCTGTACTGCACAGCCCGCAGGTCGAGCTGCACGGCGACAGCGCCGTACTACTCGACCTGTTCGGTGTGCTGCAGGACCTGGAGCTGGACTGGGAGCACGAGCTGCAACGCTGGCTTGGCCCGGTCGCCACGGCAATGCTGGCCGGCCATATCCGCCTGCGCGCTCGCTGGACTCGCCAAGGCCTGGCACGTTTCAGCCAGAACCTGTCCGAATACCTGGCCGAAGAATCCCGTACCCTGGTCGGCAAGCGCGAAGCCGAAGCCGCCTTCAGCGAGCTCGATGCCTTGAAGCTTGATACAGAACGCCTCGAAGCGCGCCTCAAGCGCCTCTCCCGATCCCTTGATACCAGCGATAACGCATGAAGCTGCTCGCCGTCCGACGTCTTTTTCGCATCCAGCGTGTGGTGATCCGCTACCGCCTCGATGACCTGCTGTTCGACCAGCCCTTGCTGCCCTGGTGGCTGGCCAGCCTGCGCCTGTTGATGCCGTGGCGCTGGCTGCCACGCAAGCCCACCGAACTCAGCCGTGGCGCGCGCCTGCGCCTGGCACTGCAGGACCTGGGGCCGATCTTCATCAAGTTTGGCCAGCTGCTGTCCACCCGCCGCGACCTGCTGCCCCCCGACATCGCCGACGAGCTGATGCTGTTGCAGGACCGTGTGCCACCGTTCGACCCGAAAAAAGCCGTGGCCTTGATCGAGGAACAGCTCGGTGCGAAGGTCGGCGAGGTGTTCAGCCGTTTCGACGTCGAGCCTCTGGCCTCGGCCTCGGTGGCCCAGGTGCACGCCGCACGCCTGAAAACCGGCGAAGAGGTGGTGGTCAAGGTGGTGCGCCCGGGCCTGAAGCCGGTCATCGCCCAGGACCTGGCCTGGCTGTTCCTGATCGCCAAGGCCGCCGAACGCGCCTCGGCGGATGCCCGTCGCCTGCACCCGGTGGAAATCGTCGGCGACTACGAAAAAACCATCTACGACGAGCTCGACCTGCTGCGCGAGGCTGCCAACGCCAGCCAGCTGCGGCGCAACTTCGAAGACTCCGAGCTGATGTACGTACCCCAGGTGTACTGGGACCTGTGCCGCCCCAAGGTGCTGGTGATGGAGCGCATCTACGGCGTACCGGTGACCGACATGGCCACCTTGGCCGACCAGCGCACCGACATGAAGCTGCTGGCCGAGCGCGGCGTGGAAGTGTTCTTCACCCAGGTGTTCCGCGACAGCTTCTTCCATGCCGACATGCACCCTGGCAACATCTTCGTCAGCACGGTCAAACCGTGGAGCCCACAGTACATTGCCATCGACTGCGGCATCGTCGGCAGCCTCACCGCCGAGGACCAGGACTATCTGGCGCGCAACCTGTTTGCCTTCTTCAAGCGTGACTACCGCCGCGTCGCCCAGTTGCACATCGACTCGGGTTGGGTGCCGGCAAACACCAAGGTCAACGAGTTCGAAGCAGCGATTCGCACCGTGTGCGAGCCGATCTTTGAAAAACCGTTAAAAGATATTTCCTTCGGCCAGGTGCTGATGCGCCTGTTCCAGACCGCACGGCGCTTCAACATGGAAGTGCAGCCACAGTTGGTATTGCTGCAGAAAACCCTGCTCAACATCGAAGGCCTGGGCCGACAGCTGTACCCCGACCTGGACCTGTGGAGCACCGCCAAGCCGTACCTCGAACGCTGGATGCGCGACCGCTATAGCCCCAAGGCCGTGTTCGGCAACCTGCACAGCCAGGTAGAGCAACTGCCGCACCTGGCCGGCATGACCCGCGACCTGCTCGAGCGCCTGTCGCAGCCTCACCTGCACGATCCACAACTGCCGGAACGGCGCCGCCAGGGCGACCGCTGGGCGCTGCGCCTGCTGGGCGCCGGCCTGCTTGGCGGTGGCGCAGTTTTGGCTGCAGGCGCTGCCGAAACCGCCAGCCTGGCCGCCCCGGCCGCCTGGCCAGCCTGGTTGATGCTGGCTGCGGGCCTTTACCTGATCGTGCGCCAATAGCCAGCCGCGCCTGTGGCTGGCACACTAGCGCAAAGGGCCCGGCACAGGAGCGGGCCCGCTTTGGAGTCGACGATGAAAGACTGGCTGGACGAGATCAAGTGGAACAGCGATGGCCTGGTACCGGCGATCGCCCAGGACCACAAGACCGGACGCGTGCTGATGATGGCCTGGATGAACCGTGAATCGCTGGCCCTGACCGCCGCCGAGCAGCGTGCCATCTACTGGTCGCGTTCGCGTGGCAAGCTGTGGCGTAAAGGCGAGGAGTCCGGGCATGTGCAAAAACTGCATGAGTTGCGCCTGGACTGTGACGCCGACGTGATCATCCTGATGGTCGAGCAACTGGGCCATATCGCCTGCCATACCGGTCGTGAAAGCTGCTTCTACCGCGTCTATGAAGACGGCCAGTGGAAAATCGTCGACCCGGTCCTGAAGGACCCGGATGCCATCTACAGCGCAGGACATTGACATGAGCGACACCCTCAACCGCCTGGCCGAAGTGCTTGAAGAACGCAAGCAAGCGGCGCCTGACAGCTCCTACGTGGCCAGCCTGTACCACAAGGGCCTGAACAAGATCCTTGAAAAGCTCGGCGAAGAGTCGGTCGAAACGATCATTGCTGCCAAGGATGCCCAGATCAGCAAGGATTACAGCGATGTCATCTACGAAACCGCCGACCTGTGGTTTCATAGCCTGGTGATGCTCAGTGCGCTGGGCCAGCATCCGCAAGCCGTGCTGGATGAGCTGGAACGCCGCTTCGGGCTTTCCGGGCATGATGAAAAGGCCGCACGCCAGCCTTCGGCCTGAGCACAACGCATTCTAGGAGAGCACCATGGGTATTTTTGACTGGAAACACTGGATTGTCCTGCTGGTCGTCGTGGTCCTGGTGTTCGGCACCAAGAAACTGAAGAACTTCGGCAGCGACCTGGGCGAATCGATCAAGGGCTTCCGCAAGGCCATGAACGAAGAAGAGAGCAAGCCGGCCGAGCAGACTCCGCCGCCTGCCCAACCTGTGCCACCGGTGCAAAACACCGCGCAGCCGCAGCAAGGCCACACCATCGAAGGCCAGGCCCACCCGGTCCAAGAGCCGCAGCGGAAAGACTGACCCATGTTCGGCATCAGTTTCAGCGAGCTCCTGCTCGTCGGCCTGGTCGCCCTGCTGGTGCTCGGTCCCGAGCGCCTGCCGGGTGCCGCGCGCACGGCAGGCCTGTGGATCGGCCGGCTCAAGCGCAGCTTCAACAGCATCAAGATGGAAGTGGAGCGCGAAATTGGCGCCGACGACATCCGCCGCCAGCTGCATAACGAGCACATCCTGCAGATGGAAGAGGAAGCCAAGCGCATCCTCAACCCAATGACGCCACCCGCGAAGCCGCCGGTCACCACAGCCAGCGTGCAGCCACCTGCCGGGCTCGAAGCCAGGCCGGTCGAAGCACCTGCTGCCCCGGCCGCACCGTCTGAACCGCCTCAACCGCCGCGAGCCCCATGAGCGAGAATCCGGAACACGACCAGCCGATGCCGCTGGTTTCGCACCTGACCGAACTGCGCACCCGCCTGCTGCGCTGTGTTGCCGTCATTTTCCTGATCTTTGCCGGGCTGTTCTCCTTCGCCCAGCAGATCTACACACTGGTTTCCGCGCCGCTGCGCGAGCACTTGCCGGCCAACGCAACGATGATCGCCACCGATGTGGCCTCGCCGTTCCTCACGCCGTTCAAGCTGACCATGATCGTGGCGCTGTTCCTGGCCATCCCGTTCATCCTTCAGCAGATCTGGGGTTTTATCGCGCCAGGGCTGTACCGCCATGAAAAGCGCATCGCCATTCCACTGTTGGTGTCGAGCATCTTCCTGTTCTATGCCGGCATGGCATTCGCCTACTTCCTTGTATTCCCGCTGATCTTCGGTTTCTTCGCCAGCGCCACGCCAGAAGGCGTTTCGATGATGACCGACATCGCAAGCTACCTCGACTTCGTGATGACGCTGTTCTTCGCCTTTGGCGTGGCCTTCGAAATCCCGGTGGCGGTGGTGCTGCTGGTGTGGATCGGCGTGGTCGACGTGAAGTACCTGAAGAAAGTCCGCCCGTATGTGATCATCGGCTGCTTCGTGGTCGGCATGGTCCTCACCCCACCGGACATCTTCTCCCAGACCCTGCTGGCCGTGCCCATGTGGCTGCTGTTCGAGATCGGCGTGCTGTGCGGCAGCCTGATCCGCAAGCGCAGCGCCCACGACGAAACCGCCGACGACCATAACGACCAGCCACCAGCGACCCAACCGTGAACCTGCTGCTTCTTGAAGAGGCCGACTTCGTCTCGGCCAACCGCGTCGTTCTTGCTGATCGGCGCTTCACCCATATGCAGGAAATCCACCGCGTGGCAGTGGGCGACAACCTGCGCGTGGGCCGTATCAATGGCCTGATGGGCAAGGCCACGGTGCTGCGCCTGGAAAAGCACGAAGCCGAACTTGAAGTGGCCTTCGACCAGCAGCCACCGGCCAAGCTGCCGCTAACCCTGGTGCTGGCAGTGCCTCGACCAAAAATGCTGCGACGGCTGTTCCAGACCGTGGCCACATTGGGCGTGCCGCGGCTGATCCTGCTGAACAGCTACAAGGTCGAGAAAAGCTTCTGGCAAACACCTTTTCTACAGCCCGAGAGCATTCGCGAAAACCTGATCCTGGGCCTGGAACAGGCACGCGACACCGTGCTGCCCGAAGTGATCATTGAAAAACGCTTCAAGCCTTTTGTCGAAGACCGCCTGCCCACCATCGCCGCCGGCACCCTGGGCCTGGTCGGCCATCCCGGCCCCTACCCAGCCTGTCCGCGCGCCGTAGAACAAACCGTTACCCTGGCCATTGGCCCCGAGGGTGGCTGGATCCCCTACGAGATCGACCTGCTGGGCAAGGCAGGCCTGGCGCCGGTACAGCTGGGTGATCGCATCTTGCGGGTGGAGACCGCCGTTACCGCGCTGCTTTCGCGTATTTTCTGACACAAACACCACTTTTTCGCCCATCAAGTTTCCCTCTCCCGGGCCGATGGCCTTGGCAACAATACAATTATTTGTGCTGCCAAGCCGCCGGGGAGTCGAACATGTATCAATGGTTAGCCCAATCGTTGGGCAATGTGAGCGTCAATCGCAAACTGGGGCTGGGTTTCGGCCTGGTGCTGCTGTTGACCTTGGCGATTACCCTGACCGGCTGGTACGGCATGGACAGCATCATCGACCGTGGCGACAAACTGGGAAACATCTCTGTCATCCAGCAATACACCCAGGAATTGCGCATCGCCCGCCAGCATTACGATCGCCGCCGCGACGAGGCTTCGCTGGCAGAACTGGAAAAAGCCCTGAGCAACCTCGACCGCCAGGTGCAGCGGATGCTTGGCCAGATCGAACAACCCGCCGACCGCCAACGCCTCGAACAGCAACGCGAGGCAGTGCGCACCTACCAGCAGGCATTCAACGAGCTTAAGCAAGCCGACCAACGCCGCGAAGCCAGCCGTGATGTACTGGGTAGCAGCGCCGATAAAGCCGTGGAGTTGATAGGCCGTGTACAGCGCAGCCTGCTGCAAGACGCAGACATCAACCAGTACCAGCACGCGGTGGACGTCAGCGCCCTGCTGCAACAAGCGCGTTTCCAGGTGCGTGGCTACACCTACAGCGGCAATGCCGAATACCAGCAAACGGCACTGAACGCCATCGACCAGGCTTTGGCCGAACTGCGTGCACTGCCGGCCAAGGTGTCTGCCGAACATGCTGCCAGCCTGGATGACGCCGCCACAGCCATGGGCGGCTACCGCGATGCGGTGACCCAGTTCGGCGATGCCCAGCTCGCCAGCGAGCAAGCGTTGCAACGCATGGCTGAACAAGGCACGGTACTGCTGCAGGCCAGCCAGATGATGACTACCTCGCAAACCGAGGTGCGCGATGCCACTGCCGCGCAGGCCAAAACACTGCTCGCAGTTGCCACCGTGCTGGCACTGGCCTTTGGCCTGCTGGCCGCCTGGGCCATTACCCGGCAGATCATCATCCCTCTGCGCCAAACACTGCGCGCCGCTGAGCGTGTGGCCAGCGGAGACCTGACCCAGAGCCTGCAGGTGCAACGCCGCGACGAACTGGGCCAATTGCAAGCCAGCATGCATCGTATGACCCAAGGCTTGCGTGAACTGATCGGCGGTATTGGCGACGGCGTGACGCAGATCGCCAGCGCTGCCGAGCAGCTGTCGGCGGTGACAGAACAGACCAGTGCCGGCGTCAACAACCAGAAGGTCGAAACCGACCAGGTGGCGACCGCGATGAACCAGATGACTGCCACCGTGCACGAGGTGGCACGTAATGCCGAACAGGCTTCGGAAGCCGCCTTGATGGCCGACCAGCAGGCCCGCGAGGGCGATCGCGTGGTGGGCCAGGCGGTGGCACAGATCGAGCGCCTGGCAAGCGAAGTGGTCAACTCCAGCGAAGCGATGAACCTGCTCAAGACCGAAAGCGACAAGATCGGCAGCGTACTCGACGTAATCAAATCGGTGGCCCAGCAAACCAACCTGCTGGCCCTCAACGCGGCAATCGAAGCCGCCCGCGCCGGTGAGGCCGGGCGTGGCTTTGCCGTGGTTGCCGACGAAGTGCGCAGCTTGGCCCAACGCACACAGCAGTCGACCGAAGAGATCGAAGAGTTGATTGCCGGCCTGCAAAGCGGCACCCAACGGGTGGCCAGCGTGATGGACAACAGCCGCCAACTGACCGACAGCAGCGTCGAGCTGACCCGCCGCGCCGGCAGCTCGCTGGAAACCATCACCCGCACGGTGTCGTCGATCCAGGCGATGAACCAGCAGATTGCCACGGCGGCCGAAGAGCAGACGGCGGTGGCCGAAGAAATCAACCGCAGCGTGATGAATGTGCGTGATATTTCCGACCAGACCTCGGCGGCGAGTGAGGAGACGGCCAGCTCCAGCGTGGAACTGGCGCGGTTGGGTACCCATTTGCAAGGGTTGGTTGGGCGGTTCAGGCTGTGATCTGAACCAGCGGTCGCCCGGTCGGGCCTCTTCGCGGGTAAACCCGCTCCTACACACATGCACAGGCCTTCGTAGGAGCGGGTTCACCCGCGAATGGGCCAGGCCGGCTGGCCAATCTCCACCCGCCGTTCACCGTTGCCGGCACCACTGTATTCGCGGGTAAACCCGCGCCTACACACATGCACAGGCCGTCGTAGGAGCGGGTTCACCCGCGAATGGGCCGGCCCTGCTGGCCAATTTCCACCCGCCGTTCACCGTTGCCGGCACCACCGTATTCGCGGGTAAACCCGCGCCTACACACATGCACAGGCCGTCGTAGGAGCGGGTTCACCCGCGAATGGGCCGGCCCTGCTGGCCAATTCCACCCGCCGTTCACCGTTGCCGCCGCCACCGTATTCGCGGGTAAACCCGCGCCTACACACACGCACAGGCCGTCGTAGGAGCGGGTTTACCCGCGAAGAGGACGGCACAGGACGAAATATATCCTACTGTTCGCGGCGAACTTTCCTACCTGTTTATCAGGTCAAGTCCTACAGCTCCGCTGCCGATGGGCAGAGATGTGATGCCAGCCATGCGCCTGCATCCTTTCTCTCACTCGCTCGGAGATTCCCCATGCTTGGCTCCCTCAACCGCAAGCTCGGCAACATCAGTGTCGCCGCCAAGCTGGCCCTCGGCTTCGCCGTGGTCCTGCTGCTCACCCTGGCCACCACCATCAGCGGCTGGCGTGCCCTGGATGGTGCCATCGTGCGCTCACAGCAACTCAGCGAAATAGGCCTGATCAACGACCTGACAAAAGACCTGCGCGCGGAACGCATCACCTACCGCGTGCTCAACGACGATGCCAGCAGAGCACGCATCAGCAACATCCTCGACCAGCTCAACAGCATGCTGACCACCCTGCAACAACGCAGCAACGTCGATGAGTCACGGCAGTTGCTGACAGAAAAAATGGCATTGTTGCAGAACCTGCGCGACACCTTCAGCGAACTGCAGCGCAGCGTCGCCAGCCGTGTAGCCCTCCGCGAAGCCCTTCAGGCGCAGGAGCATGCACTCAGCGAGGCGATTGACCAACTGCAGACCCAGGCCTTGCTGAAAATGCCTGACAACAGTCAGCAAAGTGGTGTGCTGGGCCTGATGGATACCCTCAGCCGGCATGTCGAAGGTGCCAACCAGCAAAGCCTGGTTCCCGCCTACACCTTCGCCCCGGTCGAGGATTTTGCCAAAGTCGGTGATAACGCCCTGGATGCCGCCGACAATAGCCTTGCGCAACTGCTTGAAGGCCTTGCGCCGCTGGGCTTGCCACGCGCCATCACTGAGCAACCGGGTGTCGAGCTAAGCAAGTACCGCACCAGCCTGGATCAGTATCGCCGCGCCGCCGTACGTGTGGAGCAGTTGCAGAACAACATGGAAAACATGGGCAACGAGCTGCGAACGGTGAGCCTCGAACTGGGCAAACGCAAGGTCGAACAACGCGACAGAGAGGCCTTGGCCGCCCGGTCGCTGCTGACCAGTGTGGCGCTGCTGGCCATGGTGGTAGGGGCGCTGGCCGCCTGGCTGATCACCTTGCAGATCACCCAGCCGTTGCGCCAGACACTGGCCGTGGCAGCCCGCATCGCCAAGGGTGACCTGAGCCAGGTCGACACCGTGCAACGTCGCGACGAAATGGGGCAGCTGCAAACCAGCATGCGCGAGATGACCTTGAGCCTGCGCGAGCTGATCGGTGGCATTGATCAGGGTGTCGGCCAGCTGTCACAGGCCGCCACACAGTTGGCGGCCAGTAGCGAAGACACCAAGCTGCGCATCAATCAGCAGCGCGAGGAAACTGACCAGGTGGCGACTGCCATGAACCAGATGAGCGCCACCGTGCAGGAAGTGGCACAGAACGCCGAGCAAGCCTCGCTGGCCGCGACCAGCGCTGACCAGCAGGCCCAGGTGGGTGACCAGGTCGTCGCCGAAGCCATCGGCCGTATCGAACAGCTGGCCGGGCAGATGGACCATTGCCTGGCGGCCATGCAGCACCTGGCAGGCGAGAGCCAGCGGATTGGCAGCATTCTCGATGTGATCAAGTCGGTGTCCGAACAGACCAACCTGCTGGCGCTGAACGCAGCGATCGAAGCGGCACGGGCCGGTGAAGCCGGGCGCGGTTTTGCCGTGGTGGCCGATGAGGTGCGTGGCCTGGCACAGCGCACGTCGACGGCGACCGAAGAGATCGGCCAACTGATAGACAGCCTGCACAACGGTACCGACGAAGTGACCCGCTTGCTGGACAGCAGCAAGAGCCTGACCGAACAGAGCGTGGAGCTGAGCCGCAGGGCCGGGCACGCACTGAGCCAGATCACCGACACGGTGTCGAGCATTCAGGGCATGAACCAACAGATCGCCACCGCCAGTGAAGAGCAAAGCGTGGTGGCCGAGCAGATCAACCGAAGTGTGATCAATGTGCGGGATGTTTCGGATCAGACCAGCGCGGCCAGTGAGCAGACGGCAGCCTCGAGTGGAGAACTGGAGCATCTGGGGCAGCAATTGCGGGGGATGGTGGGGCGGTTCAGCCTCTGACTTCGCCTCGCCCTCTTCGCGGGCAAGCCCGCTCACACAGGTACATCACCCCCATCAAGGCAGTGGTGGACATGCAGGAGCGAGCTTGCCCGCGAAGAAGCCAGCGCGGTTACAGCACCTGGCGCAGGAATGCCTGCGCACGCGGGTCTTTCGGCGCAGCGAAGAACGCGGCCGGGGCCGAATCTTCCAGCAGTTTGCCGTGGTCGAAGAACAGCACGCGGTCAGCCACTTCGCGGGCGAAGCCCATTTCGTGGGTGACGCAAACCATGGTCATGCCTTCCTGGGCCAGGGTCTTCATCACGTCCAGCACCTCACCGACCATTTCCGGGTCAAGCGCCGAGGTAGGCTCGTCGAACAGCATCACTTTCGGGTCCATCGCCAGGGCCCGGGCAATCGCGACCCGCTGCTGCTGGCCGCCAGAAAGCCGTGACGGGAATTCGTTGGCCTTCTGCGCGATACCGACCTTTTCCAGCAGCGCCCGGGCCTTGGCCTCGCGGTCAGCCTTGTTGCGCTTGCGCACCACCTTCTGCGCCAGGCACAGGTTTTCCAGCACAGTCATGTGCGGGAACAGGTTGAAGTGCTGGAACACCATGCCGACTTCGCGGCGGTAGGCATTGATGTCGGTCTTGGGGTCGGCCAGTTGCAGGCCATCGATGGCCACATGGCCTTGGTCGAAATGCTCCAGGCCGTTGAGGCAGCGCAGGAACGTCGATTTGCCCGACCCCGACGGGCCGAGCACGACCACCACTTCGCCCTTGGCGACCTGAGTGGTGACGTTATCCACAGCCCTTACCACCTGGCCACGGGTGTCGAAGACTTTCAGCAAATCACGGACTTCAATCACTTTGCGCAAGCCTCCGCTCGAGCCGGCTGGCAATGTGCGACAGCGGCAGGTTGATCAGCAGGTACAGGCCTGCCACGCAGAACCAGATCTCGAAGGTAGAGAACGAGGTGGTGATGGCCTCACGGCCACTCTTGGTCAGCTCGGTGATGGCGATCACCGACACCAGCGAGGTGTCCTTGACCAGGCTGATGAACTGGCCGGCCAGGGGCGGAAGCACGCGCTTGAACGCCTGCGGCAAGATCACATGGCGCATCGACTGGCCAGCGTTCAGGCCCAGCGACCGGGCAGCCTCGTTCTGGCCCTTGGCGATCGACTGCACGCCTGCACGGACGATTTCGGCCACGTAAGCACCAGTAAACAATGCCAGCGCCGCTACCCCGGCAAACTCGCGGGACAGGTTGAGCACGGTGCCGATGAAGAAGTAGAAGATGAAGATTTGCACCAGCAGCGGCGTGCCGCGCACCAGCTCGACATAGACGGTCGACAGGTCGCGCAGGGTCGGGTTGTTCGACAACCGGCACAATCCGGCGAACAGGCCGATCACCAGGCCCAGCGCCCCGGACACCACCGAGATCCACAAGGTGGTCCACAGGCCCCATGCCAGCGGGCCAGCGGCCCAGTGGCGGGTTACCCCAATCTGGTCGCCTTCGGCAACATCGTCGCCGCGGCTCAGTTGCAGGCTGTCCTTGGCCACATCGAGCACTTGCTCGGCACCACTTTCGTCCTTCAGCGTGACGCGAGCGTTGTCACCGGAGATGACGATTTCCTGCACATTGCCGTAGCCGGCAGCGCGTTGTGTTTCCTCGGCCTTGTAGGCGAAGTACTGCGGTACGCGGTTCCAGCGCCACTCGTAGGAAATCATCGAGGTGGCCATGTAAAGGCTGAGCGCCAGGCCTACCAGGACCAGGGCAGTCAACCCATGCCAAGGCCACTGGGCTTTCTTGTGTTTGATCACGTGGGGTACTTCCGTAAATGCGAACGCGCAGGGTTTGCCTGCGCGTCGGGGTCATAAAGCCGGGCTTGTGGCCTGAGCCTTATTCCATTTCCTTCAGCCAGTCCTTGTTCTTGAACCACTTATCGTGAATACGATCGTAGGTCCCGTCGTGCTTGATCTGGTGCAGGAAGTTGTTGATGAAGTTGATGCTGTCGTAGTCGCCTTTCTTCAGGCCGAAGGCCAGCGGCTCGTAGGTGAAGGGTTCTTCGAGGAACAGCAGCTTGCCGGCGCCGGCTTTCTCTACCGCCACCACGTTGTACGGCGCGTCATAGACAAAGGCGTCGGCCTTGCCATTGACCACGTCCATCACCGCTTCCTGCTCGTTGTCGTAACCGTGGTACTTGGCTTTGCTGATCAGCTTCTTGGACACCATTTCGCCGGTGGTGCCAAGCTTGGAGGTCAGGCGGTACTTCTCGTTGTTCAGGTCCTTGTACGACTTGATCTCGCCAGCCAGCTCCTTGCGGATCAGCAGGGTCTGGCCAACCACGATGAAGGGTTCGCTGAAGTTCAGGCGCAGATTGCGCTCCTGGGTCAGGGTCATGCCGCTGCCGATCATGTCGAACTTGTCGGTCAGCAAGGCCGGGATGATGCCGTCATAGGCGGTGGACACTGCCTCGAACTTCACGCCCATGGACTTGGCCATGGCTTTGAGGATATCGACTTCGAAGCCGATGATCTCGCCACGTTTGTTGGTCATCTGGAACGGCATGTAGGTTGGGTCCATGCCCACCCGCAAGGTGCCGCGCTTGACCGCGTCATCGATGGCGCCCGCCTGGGCCGCGGTCACGGCGACCAGGGCGGTCACACCGACCAGCAGTCGCGAAAGGTATTTCTTGATCATCACCAAGTCCCCTAGCAAGAAAAGTAGCGAATCTTATTGTGTTGGCACGGCCGTACTGGCCGAAGCGTCGTATCGGAGAGGGATGCTAACGCATGGCGGCCCGTGGACCTAGAGCCGCGGGGGGACTTTGTTGGCCAAAATGAGGGGGCTAGGCCAAAAAGCTTCGCGGGTGAACCCGCTCCTACAAGGGCATGTGTATCCCTGGTAGGAGCGGGTTCACCCGCGAAGAGGCCCGATCAGGCGCCCCGCAGGAGCGGGTTCATCGGGGCGCCGAACCGCCGCGAACAGGCCCGATCAGGCGCCGACGAGTGCCGGTTGGCCTGCGTTTTCCGGGTGCAACGGCAACAGCGGCGAATGCGGGTCATTGTTGATCGACGCACGCCACACATCGATCCAGGCCGCATTGTGCTCGGCCCACACCTGCTCGTGCAGGCGGCTCAGTGCCACCGGGTCGCTGAGCAGAGCCAGGCGAGTATTGAGGTCCAGGCCTTTTGGCCCGACTTCAATTGCCTTGGCAACGCGCTCGGCACGCAACGCTTCAATCGGTGCCGCCTGGCCATGGCGGGCAGTGGCCATGGCGCAGGCCAGGGCGTTCTGCCGCGGGTCGACCACAGCCCGCACGAAACCATCATGCAAGGCATGCCAGCGGTTTTCGTGGGTGTACTGGTCGGTAGCCAACAGCTCTTGTGGGGTGGCGTATTCCTCTGGGATGAGGAACAGCTTCTCGTCCTTGGCCGCCAGGCCCAGGCGGGTGCGGCTGGAAATCACCGATACCGGGATCGACAGCACCAGCGAACCGACGATAGGCGCCAGCCACCACAGGAAGCTCGGGTTCAACCACGCCACCAGTGCGGCCCAGGCAACGCCCAGCAGCGTCTGCGGGCCATGCCGGCGCACGGCTTCGCCCCACGGCGTGGAGTCGTCGTCACGCTGCGGCGAGTTCCAGGTCGCAGCCCAGCCAAGGAACGCGGCCAGCACGAAGCGGGTGTGGAAGATCATGCGTACCGGTGCCAGCAACATGGAGAACAGCATCTCCATCAGCATCGACAAGGTGACCTTGACGCGTCCACCGTACTCGACGGCGCCCTTGGCCCAGATCAGGATGACGCTAAGCAGCTTGGGCAGGAACAGCAGCACAATGGTGGTGGAGAACAGCGCCACAGCCTTCTCCGGGTGCCACTGCGGCCACAGCGGGTAAAGCTGGTACGGCTCGATGAAATACTGCGGCTCCATCAGCGTGTTGGTCGCCAGCAGCGCGGTCGACAGCACCAGGAACAGGAACCACAGCGGCGCCGACAGGTAAGACATCACCCCGGTGAGGAACACCGCACGGTGAACCGGGTGCATGCCCTTGACCAGGAACAGGCGGAAGTTCATCAGGTTGCCGTGGCACCAGCGGCGGTCGCGCTTGAGCTCGTCGAGCAGGTTTGGCGGCAGTTCTTCGTAGCTGCCCGGCAAGTCGTAGGCAATCCACACACCCCAGCCGGCACGGCGCATCAGCGCGGCTTCGACGAAGTCGTGGGAAAGGATGGCACCGGCGAACGCGCCCTTGCCCGGCAACGGCGCCAGGGCGCAGTGCTCGATGAACGGCTTCATGCGGATGATCGCGTTGTGGCCCCAGTAGTGCGACTCACCCAACTGCCAGAAGTGCAGACCGGCAGTAAACAGTGGGCCGTACACGCGGGTAGCGAACTGTTGCATGCGTGCATACAGGGTATCCATGCCCGAGGCTTTCGGCCCGGTCTGGATGATGCCGGCGTCCGGGTTGGCCTCCATCAGGCGCACCAGGCTGCTCAGGCACTCGCCACTCATGACGCTGTCGGCGTCGAGCACAACCATGTACTTGTACTCGCCACCCCAGCGACGGCAGAAGTCGTCGAGGTTGCCGCTCTTGCGCTTCACACGGCGCCGACGGCGGCGGTAGAAGATGCGGCCAAAGCCTTTGGTTTCGCGGCACACATCCAGCCAGGCCTGTTGCTCGGCCACGGCAATGTCGGTGTCGTTGGTGTCGCTGAGCACAAAGAAGTCGAACCGGTCGAGGTTGCCGCTGGCAGCCACCGACTCGAACGTTGCGCGTAAGCCGGCGAACACCCGCGGCACGTCTTCGTTGCAGATCGGCATCACCAGCGCGGTACGCGCCTCGGGTGCGATCGGCTCGTTGCCTGCGCTGCTGCCGGAAATCTTGTATTTGTCGCGCCCGGTGAGCAGCTCGAGGAAGCCCATCAGCGCGGTCCAGAAGCCCGCCGACACCCAGCAGAACAGGATGCCGAAGAGAATCAGGATGGAGGTTTGCAGGGCATACGGCCACACCTGCACCACCGTGTCCCACAGCGGCTGGTTGACGATTTCGTCAAAGTCCACGAACGACCAGCCCTGGTACGGCAGGATGCCTTTCATGTACCAGCCAGCGACGATAGTCTGGCCGATCATGAGCGTCAGCAGGATGTAACGGCGGATCGAGCCAACCGTGCGCCAGCGGGCCGGCGGCAGCTCGCGCTTGGGCGGCTGCGGGGCGTTGGGGCGGCCGGTCATGCGTCGCCACATGCGGATCAGCACATTGGTGCGCCATGGCTCGGGCACGACCTTGGTGCGCTTGATCGGTGGGGCGATCTTCAGGCACAGGCGACCGCTGCCGTCGACGCCGAGCATTTCGGCGTCTTCCAGCTCGGCGGCGCTGCCCACGGTCAGGCGCGGGCCCACCGAGGCCTGCACGGCCTCGGCAGAGCTGGCGGCCGGGTTGGCCGCCAAGCGTTGGTGTAGCTCACTGAACGAGGTGCAGCTGGCAAGTTCAGCCCGCTGCTCGTCGCTCAGGGGTAGGTGGGCCAGGTACTCGCCAAGCGATTCCGGCCTTGCGCTTGAGTTACTCATCGGCAGGCAACTGATAGCTCCAGGTCTCGGTCAGCACCTTCTCGGTGGTGGCCGGGGCCCCGTTGGTGGGCGCCGCATCGGCGGCAGGTTGTTCGGCCTTGGCAGATTGCTCAGCCTTGACGGCTTTCTCGGCCTTGGCATGCTTGGCTGCGGCCTTGTCCTGCTTGGCGTCCTGGGCAGGCTTGGCGGGCTCGACCGGTACATCACGCACCAGTGCGGCGCGCATTTCGGTCGACTTGTTGGCTTCCTTGACCTTCAGGCGCAGGGTCAGGCGCCAGCCCTTGGTCTCAGGGTTATAGCGCAGATTGTTCTCGACCACCTCGGCGTTGTCGCCCACGCTGATCTGGCTGCGCACGGCGGTGTCTTCCGGCAGGGCCGCAAGCGCCGGGCCGGCGAAGTCGACCAGGAATGCCACGCTGCCATCTGGCTGGCGGATCAGGTTGGACTGCTTGACGTCACCCGTGGAACGCAGGGTCTGCTTGACCGAGCCCAGGTCAGGGGCCTGGAACTTCGGCTCGTCGATGGTCCAGTGCAGGCGGTAGGCGTACTCGAACGGTTTACCTGGCTCCGGCAGTTTCTCCGGGCTCCAGAAGGCCACGATATTGTCGTTGGTCTCGTCGGCGGTCGGGATTTCGACCAGGTCGACGCTACCCTTGCCCCAGTCACCCTTCGGCTCGATCCAGGCGCTTGGGCGCTTCTGGTAGTTGTCGTCGAGGTCTTCGTAGTCGCTGAAAGCACGCTGACGCTGCATCAGGCCGAAACCACGCGGGTTCTCGACGCTGAAGTTACTTACAGCCAGGTGTTTCGGGTTGTTCAGCGGGCGCCACAGCCACTCGCCGTTGCCGGCATGGATCGACAGGCCTTCGGAGTCATGCAGTGCCGGGCGGTAGTTGAGCACCTTGGACGGCTGGTTGGGGCCGAACAGGTACATGCTGGTCAGCGGCGCAATGCCCAGGCGGCTGACATGGTCACGCAGGAACACGCGGGACTGCACGTCGACCACGGTGTCGTTGCCTGGACGCAAGGTCAGCTTGTAGGCGCCGGTAGAGCGCGGCGAATCCAGCAGCGCGTAGATCACCAGGTGCTTGTCGGCTGGCTTGGGCTTTTCAACCCAGAACTCGGTGAAGCGCGGGAATTCTTCGCCCGACGGCAGGGCGGTGTCGATGGCCAGGCCACGGGCAGACAGGCCGTACACGTGGCCCTTGCCGACTACGCGGAAATAGCTGGCGCCAAGCAGGGTCATGATCTCGTCCTGCTTGTCGGCCTTGTTGATCGGGTACAGCACGCGGAAGCCTGCATAACCGAGGTTTTTCGTGGTTTCCGGGTCGTGCGGCACGTCACCGAACTCGAAGCGGTCCGGGTCGTACTTGATTTCCTCGACCTTGGTGGCGGTGACCTCGTTGATTTTCACCGGGGTGTCGAAGTGCATGCCCTGATGATAGAACGACAGTTTGAACGGGGTCTTGTCCTTCGCCCACTCGGCCTTTTCCTGCAGGAAACGGATTTTCTGGTAGTCCGCGAACTTCATGTCGCGGAACACGGCCGGCAGGTTGCTTTTGGGCGCGTCGTACTTCTGGCCGGCCAGATCCTTTGCCTTGGCAGCAACATCGTCAAGATTGAATGCCCACAGCTGGCCCGCGCTCATCAGGCCGACCAGAGCCACACTGGCCATCAGCGCCTTGCGTAGCCCGACGCTGGGGATTCTTGATGCTTTTTGGGGACTAACAATCACGAGCAACCCTCGCCGAAAACAGATCATGAAACCAACGGCCAGCGACAAATGCCGGGTTGGCGAGCACTGTTCGGACCCCGCGAGGGCGTAATGATTCCCCAAACGGATCCAGACAATGCTCGAGTCAGAGTGAAACGGACCTACGAACGCAGGTCCATGCAGCGCGCGATTATCCAGCAGGTTGCGTGACAACGCATCAGGCTGGAGCAACTATTTATCGTACAAAACCCCTTGTTTTCCTGTGAACAAAGGGTTTTTTGACCTCATATTTGTAACATAAATGTTACCGGGCCATCATTGACCAGGTGCACCTGCATATCTGCACCAAAACGGCCGCTGGCTACGTCGGCGTACTGTGCTTTTGCCTGTTGCAAAAGATAGTCGAACAACTCGGCGCCGAGGGCCGGTGGCGCTGCGGTCGAGAAGCTTGGGCGCATGCCGTTGCGGGTGTCGGCCGCCAAGGTGAACTGTGACACCAGTAGGAGGCCACCCCCGACATCCTTGAGCGACAGGTTCATCTTGCCCTGCTCGTCACTGAACACACGGTAGTTCAGCAGCTTGTGCAACAGCTTATCGGCCTGTTCACGGGAATCTTCAGGCTCGACCGCGACCAGCACCAGCAACCCTTGATCGATGGCGCCGACCACCTCCCCCGCCACTTCAACCCGCGCACCGCGCACGCGCTGCAGCAGGCCCCTCATGCTTCTTCCAGGGGCAGGTCGAGCAGGCGCCGGGCCATCTGGTCGGCGGCACGCACCAAGGCATCGGTGATGCCAGGCTCGGAAGCCGCGTGACCGGCGTCACGGATCACTTTCAACTCACTGTTCGGCCAGGCCTGGTGCAACGCCCAGGCGTTGTCCAAGGGGCAGATCACATCGTAGCGCCCATGCACGATCACCGCCGGCAGGTGGGCGATTTTGGGCAGATCGCGGATCAGCTGGTCCGGTTCGAGGAAGGCGTTGTTCATGAAGTAGTGGCATTCGATGCGGGCGATCGACAGCGCCCGCTGCGGTTCGGAAAAGCGGTCGACCACCAGCGGGTTGGGGCGCAGGGTGGCGGTACGGCCTTCCCAGGTGGACCACGCCTTGGCGGCGTGCATCTGGGCGATCTGGTCGTTACCGGTCAGGCGCTTGTGGAAGGCCCTGACGAGATCGCCGCGTTCCTCCGGTGGAATCGGTGCGATGTAGTCCTGCCAGTAGTCGGGGAACAGGCGGCTGGCGCCTTCCTGATAGAACCACTCGATTTCCTGCGGCCGGCACAGGAAGATGCCGCGCAGGATAAGGCCGTGCACGCGTTCTGGGTGAGCCTGAGCGTAGGCCAGGGCCAGGGTCGAGCCCCAAGAGCCACCAAACAGCACCCACTTGTCTATGCCAAGGTGTTCGCGAATGCGCTCCAGGTCTTCGACCAGGTGCCAGGTGGTGTTGTTCTCCAGGCTCGCATGGGGCGTGGAGCGGCCACAGCCGCGCTGGTCGAAGGTGATGATGCGGTACAGGTTGGGATCAAAGTAGCAGCGGCTCTGGGCGTCGCAGCCAGCGCCAGGGCCTCCGTGGATGAACACCACGGGCAGACCTTCCGGCGAGCCGCTTTCGTCGACATAAAGCACATGCGGCGCTTCCACGGCCAGATCGTGCCTGGCGTAGGGTTTGATCTGCGGGTAGAGGGTCTGCATTGCGCACTCCGTGTGAGGATTATTCGGCCGTGGGCCATCATAAACCTGAATTGCGCTTTCAGCACCGTCCTTGCTGACGCGTTCGAACGGCGCGAATTGACCCTTGCGCAGATTTCCGGCAACTGCCTCCCACGGTGCCTGGCGACGCCGATAGCGTCGCCGCCTCCACTCAACGCTTGTAACGCGCGTCGCCCCACGCCAGCAGCGCTTGCAGTAGCTGCCTCAAGACCGCTTGCGTCGGTTGCGCCAAGTCTTCCCGGTAGGCAAACGGCTCGACTTCCTCCATATAGGTGCTTTGCGCCAGCTCCAGTTGCACAGCATGGATATGGTTGGCCGGGTCGCCATAATGCCGGGTGATGTGACCGCCTTTGAACCGACCATTAAGCACATGGCTGTAACCTTGCACCTCGGCGCACACACCCTGCAGCCGCTCAGCCAGTGCCGGATCGCAACTGGCGCCGTTGAAAGTACCCAGGTTGAAGTCCGGTAGCTTGCCGTCGAACAGGTGCGGGATCAGCGAACGGATCGAATGGGCATCCCACAGCAGCGCATAGCCAAACTGCTCACGCAAGCGGTCCAGTTCACGACGAATGGTCGCGTGATAAGGGCGCCAGATTTGCTCCAGATAGCGTTTGCGCTCTTCGCCAGACGGCGCCAGCCCGTCTTTGAAGAGAGGTTCGCCGCCGAACAACGTCGCCGGGTACAAGCCCGTGGTGGCGCCGGCGTACAGCGGCTTGTCGTCGTCCGGACGGTTCAGGTCGATGACGAAGCGTGAGTACTCTGCGGCCACCACGCTGGCACCCAAGTCACGGGCAAAGTCGTACAACTGCGGGATGTGCCAGTCGGTGTCCGGCAAGCTTTGCGCCTGGTCGACCAGGCCGTCGCGCACGGCGTCGGTCAGACGCAAGCCAGCGTGCGGCATGCTGATCAGCAGCGGCAGGCGACCTTGGTGAAAACTCAATACCTTGTCCATCGTGCCTCGCTCAGTTGGAGATTTCGTGGCCCATGCGCACTACGCGCTTGGGCAGGTCGCCACCCAGCCAGTAGGCCAGGTCGGCGGGGCGTTCGATTTGCCAGGCAACGAAGTCGGCCACCTTGCCCACTTGCAGCGAGCCGTGACTGTCACCCAGGCCCAGCGCCGTGGCGGCGTGCACCGTAACGCCTGCCAGGGCCTCTTCCGGTGTCATGCGGAAGCAGGTGCAGCCCATGTTCAGCATCAACCGCAGCGACAAGCCTGGCGAGGTGCCGGGGTTGAGGTCGCTGGCCAGGGCAATCTTTACCCCGTGGCGGCGCAATGCATCCATTGGCGGCAGCTGGGTTTCACGCAGGAAGTAGAAAGCACCCGGTAACAGCACGGCAACCGTGCCGGCGTTTGCCATGGCCACGGCGTCTTCCTCTGTCATGAACTCCAGGTGGTCAGCCGACAGTGCCTGGTAACGCGCGGCAAGGCTTGAGCCGTGCAACGATGACAGCTGTTCGGCATGCAGCTTGACCGGCAGGCCCAGTTCGCGCGCCTTGATGAACAGCCGCTCGACCTGGGCCGGCGAGAACGCGAGGTGTTCGCAGAAGGCATCCACCGCATCCACCAGGCCTTCGCCGGCCAGGGCCGGCAACATCTCGTCACTGATGTGCGCGATGTAGTCGTCGGCCCGACCCGCGTACTCCGGGGGCAAAGCGTGCGCCGCCAGGCAGGTGGCACGCACCGTCAGCGGCAGCTCGTCAGCCAGGCGCCGGGCCACTCGCAGCATCTTGCGCTCATTGGCCAAGTCCAGGCCGTAGCCGGACTTGACCTCGAGGGTGGTCACGCCATCGCGCATCAGTGCCTGAACGCGCTGGCGAGCACTGGCGAACAGCTCGTCTTCGCTGGCCGCCCGGGTAGCCCGCACGGTACTCGCGATACCCCCGCCCTGCGCGGCGATTTCGGCATAGCTCACGCCCTGCAGGCGCTGCTCGAACTCGCCGCTGCGGTTGCCACCGAACACCGCATGGGTGTGGCAGTCGATCAGGCCGGGGGTGACCCAGGCCCCCCCCAGGTCAACCGTGCAGTCAGCTTCGACCGGTGCCAACTCGGCGCGTGGGCCTATCCACTCGATCAGCCCGGCGCTGGTGACGATCGCCGCGTCCTCGATGGCCGAGTAACGGCCATCGGCCATGGTTGCAACATGGCATTGCTGCCAGAGGGTTCTCATGCACAATCTCCTTTGCTAGCGGTGCAACTCGGCCGGCTCCGCTACCGGCTGGCCCTGCCCTGCGCGCGGCTTGCACCACAGCAGGTAGGACGCCACCAGGAACACCACCCAGATCACGCCGACGATCAATGCCGCCTGGGTGTCCGGGAAGTAACCGAGCACGCCAAAGATGAACACCATGAACGCAATGGCTATGGCCGGGCCGTATGGCCAGAACGGTACCGGGAACTTGAGCTGGGCCACGTCCTCGCGGCTCATGCTGCGGCGCATGGCTACCTGGGTGAGCAGGATCATCAGCCACACCCACACCGTGGCGAAGGTGGCGATCGAGGCAATCAGCAGGAACACATTTTCCGGGATCAGGTAGTTGAGCAATACGCCGATCAGCAGCGCAGCCCCCATCACCACGACGGTCATCCACGGTACGCCATGTTTCGACAACTTGCTGAAACCGCGCGGGGCGTGGCCTTGCTGGGCCAGGCCATACATCATGCGGCCAGCGCCAAAGATGTCGCTGTTGATGGCGGAGATGGCAGCGGAAATCACCACGACGTTCAGCACGGCAGCGGCAGAGCCAATGCCCAGGTTGCTGAAGATCTGCACGAAAGGGCTGCCCTGGCTGCCGATCTGCGGCCATGGGTACAGGCACATCAGCACGAACAGGGTGAGCACGTAGAACAGCAGGATCCGCAGTGGCACCGCGTTGATCGCTTTGGGAATGACGCGCTGCGGGTCTTTTGCCTCGCCGGCAGTGACGCCGATGATCTCGATACCGCCGAAGGCGAACATCACCACGGCAAACGACGCGATCAAGCCACCCACGCCGTTAGGCATGAAGCCGCCATGGTCGAACAGGTTGCTCATGCCCACGGCATGCCCGGTACCCACCTGGCTGAAACCGAAGGCCATGATGCCGAGGCCGGCCAGGATCATCGCCACGATGGCGCCGACCTTGAGCAGCGACAGCCAGAATTCCATTTCGCCGAATACCTTGACGTTGCACAGGTTGAGGCCGCCGATCAGGAAAACGATGCCCAACACCCAGATCCAGCGGGCTACCTCCGGGAACCAGAAGCCCATGTAGATACCGAACGCGGTGACGTCGGCGATGGCGACGATGACCATCTCGAAAGCGTAGGTCCAGCCAAGGATGAAACCGGCCATTGGGCCGAGGTAGGTGGTGGCGTAGTGGCCGAAGGAGCCGGCCACCGGGTTGTGCACGGCCATTTCGCCAAGAGCGCGCATGACCATGAACACTGCAGCGCCGCCGATCAGGTAGGCCAGCAGCACGGCCGGGCCTGCCATCTGGATGGCCGAGGCAGAGCCGTAGAACAGACCGGTGCCGATGGCGGAGCCGAGGGCCATGAAACGGATGTGGCGGGCACTTAGCCCGCGCTTGAGACCTTGAGCTTGTTGCATGTCACGTCCTTGAATTGTTTTTGTGGTCGTGAGATTGAGCGGCTGCTGCGCAGCCCCTTCGCGGGCAAGCCCGCCCTACATGGATAGCGTTTGCCTATCGCAGTCTGTGTAGGAACGGGCTTGACCGCGAAGGGCCGCCAAGCGGCCCCAAGGGGCATTACAGGCTTGGCAGCACACCCGCCGGCAGCAAGCCGGTCAGACTACCCTTGGCCAACAGGTCCACGGCCTTTTCGATATCCGGCGCGAAGAAACGGTCACGGTCGTAATGCGGCACCTCGCTGCGCAGCGCCTGGCGCGCCTGCTCCAGCTTGGCCGAAGTCTTCAGGCCTTTGCGCAGGTCCAGGCCCTGGCACGCGCCCAGCCATTCGATGGCCAGCACGCCACGGGTGTTTTCGGCCATTTCCCACAGGCGCTTGCCGGCAGCCGGGGCCATCGACACGTGGTCTTCCTGGTTGGCCGAAGTTGGCAGGCTGTCGACGCTGTGCGGGTGCGACAGCGCTTTGTTCTCGCTTGCCAGGGCGGCAGCGGTGACCTGGGCGATCATGAAGCCAGAGTTGACCCCACCGTTTTCCACCAGGAACGGCGGCAATTGGGACATGTGCTTGTCCATCATCAGCGAGATGCGGCGCTCGCTGAGCGAACCGATTTCGGCGATGGCCAGGGCCAGGTTGTCGGCGGCCATGGCCACCGGTTCGGCGTGGAAGTTGCCGCCGGAGATCACATCACCTTCGGCAGCGAACACCAGCGGGTTGTCCGACACGGCGTTGGCTTCGATGCCCAGTACCTCGGCGGCCTGGCGCAGCTGGGTCAGGCAGGCACCCATGACCTGCGGCTGGCAGCGCAGCGAGTACGGGTCCTGAACCTTGTCGCAGTTCTTGTGCGACAGCGACACTTCGCTGGAGTCGCCCAGCAGGTCGCGGAAGCAGGCAGCGGTGTCGATCTGGCCGCGCTGGCCACGCACTTCGTGGATACGCGCATCGAACGGCGAACGCGAGCCCAGCGCAGCTTCGACGCTCAGGCCACCGCAGGCGATGGCAGCGGCATACAGGTCTTCGCCCTGGAACAGGCCACGCAAGGCATAGGCGGTGGAGGCCTGGGTACCGTTGAGCAGGGCCAGGCCCTCTTTGGCGGCCAGGGTCAGCGGCTCGAGGCCGGCAATCGCCAAGGCCTCGGTGGCCGGCAGCCACTGGCCCTTGTAGCGTGCCTTGCCTTCACCCAGCAGCACCAGCGACATATGCGCAAGCGGCGCAAGGTCACCGGATGCGCCGACCGAGCCTTTCAGCGGGATGTGCGGGTAGACTTCGGCGTTGACCAGGGCAATCAGCGCGTCGATGACTTTGCGGCGGATGCCGGAGAAGCCACGGCTGAGGCTGTTGATCTTCAGCACCATGATCAACCGCACCAAGTCGTCATCCAGCGGCGCGCCGATACCGGCGGCGTGGGACAGCACCAGCGAACGCTGCAGGTTCTCCAGGTCATGGCTGGCGATGCGGGTCGAGGCCAGCAGGCCGAAGCCGGTGTTGATGCCGTAGGCAGTACGGTCTTCGGCAATGATCTGTTCGACACAGGCGACGCTGGCGTCGATGGCCGGTGCGGCGCTGGCATCCAGTTGCAGGCGCACGGGCGCGGCATGGATCGCGCGCAGCTGGGCCAGGGTCAGGGTGCCAGGCTTGAGGGTGAGTTCGGTCACGTTACTACTCCAAATCGCGTGGAGCCGCAGGCCCGCTTGTGGGTGCCTGCGCGCTCCTTCTTGTTGTTCAGTATCACCCCTTGCAGGGTGCGATCCAAAGCGTGGTGATCAGCCGGTGATCATCGGCAGGTCCAGGCCCTGCTCCTTGGCGCAGTCGATGGCGATGTCATAACCGGCATCGGCGTGACGCATGACGCCAGTCCCTGGGTCGTTGGTCAGTACCCGGGCGATGCGCTCGGCGGCCTCATCGGTACCGTCGCAGACGATGACCATGCCCGAGTGCTGCGAGAAGCCCATGCCCACGCCACCGCCATGGTGCAGCGATACCCAGGTGGCGCCGCCTGCGGTGTTCAGCAGGGCGTTGAGCAGCGGCCAGTCGGAAACAGCGTCCGAACCATCACGCATGGCCTCGGTTTCGCGGTTCGGGCTGGATACCGAGCCGGAGTCGAGGTGGTCACGGCCGATCACCACCGGTGCCGACAGCTCGCCGCTGCGGACCATTTCGTTGAAAGCCAGGCCCAGCTTGGCGCGAAGGCCCAGCCCTACCCAGCAGATACGTGCCGGCAGCCCCTGGAAGCTGATGCGCTCGCGGGCCATGTCCAGCCAGCGGTGCAGGTGGGCGTCGTCGGGGATCAGTTCCTTGACCTTGGCGTCGGTCTTGTAGATGTCCTCGGCTTCACCGGACAGCGCCGCCCAGCGGAACGGGCCGACTCCGCGGCAGAACAGTGGGCGGATGTAGGCCGGGACGAAGCCTGGGAAGTCGAAGGCATTGGCCACGCCCTCTTCCTTGGCCATCTGGCGGATGTTGTTGCCGTAGTCGAAGGTCGGGATGCCCTGCTTCTGGAAGTCCAGCATGGCCTGCACGTGCACGGCCATCGACTGCTTGGCAGCCTTGACCACTGCAGCTGGTTCAGTCTGCGCGCGGTCGCGGTACTGTTCCCAGGTCCAGCCGGCAGGCAGGTAGCCGTTCAGTGGGTCGTGGGCGCTGGTCTGGTCGGTGACCATGTCCGGGCGCACGCCACGTTTGACCAGCTCTGGGAGGATTTCGGCGGCGTTGCCATGCAGGGCGATGGAGATGGCCTTGCCTTCGGCGGTGTACTTGGCGATGCGTGCCAGGGCGTCGTCGAGGTCAGTGGCCTGCTCGTCGACGTAGCGGGTTTCCAGGCGGAAGTCGATACGGCTCTGCTGGCATTCGATGTTCAGCGAGCAAGCCCCGGCCAGGGTCGCGGCCAGTGGCTGGGCGCCGCCCATGCCGCCCAGGCCAGCGGTGAGTACCCACTTGCCTTTCAGGCTGCCGCCGTAGTGCTGGCGACCGGCTTCGACGAAGGTTTCATAGGTGCCCTGGACGATGCCCTGGCTGCCGATGTAGATCCAGCTGCCGGCGGTCATCTGGCCGTACATGGCCAAGCCTTTGGCGTCCAGTTCGTTGAAGTGTTCCCAATTGGCCCAGTGTGGCACCAGGTTGGAGTTGGCGATCAGCACGCGCGGTGCGTTGCTGTGGGTCTTGAACACACCGACCGGCTTGCCCGACTGCACCAGCAGGGTTTCGTCGTCTTCCAGGCGGGTCAGGGTTTCGACGATCTTGTCGTAGCAGGCCCAGTTGCGCGCGGCGCGGCCGATACCGCCGTATACCACCAGCTCTTTCGGGTTTTCCGCGACCTGTGGATCGAGGTTGTTCATCAGCATGCGCAGTGGCGCTTCGGTCAGCCAGCTTTTGGCGGTCAGCTTGTTGCCACGTGGGGCACGGATTTCAACGTCACGGTATTTGTTGTTGTCGGTCACGGGAAAGGTCCTCTGCGGTCGTCCGCGGGCGGGTATGTCGTGGTCAATATACAAACACACCTTTACTTGTATGTACAAGCATGGACAACCAAAATAATTGGACCTTGCCGTTCCTGGCTTGACTTCTTGGGGGGGGGTGAAGCGAGCGCCGGTCCGGCTTGAGTTCTGCGGCGGTGCGAAGATCGAGCGCCGGTCCGGCTTAAGTTCTGCGGCGGTGCGTAGATCGAGCGCCGCGCGGGCGGCGCTCGATCTCACAGGCGCAGAATGTGTCGAGGCGGACACCTGGCGGCGCTCGATCTCACAGGCGACAAAAACCTACAGCCAGGCCCTCAGCACTCAACCAGTTCGATCAGGCAGAACCGCCCCTGAACCTCCAGCCCCAGCAATTCATCATTGCCTTCCAGCCGCAAGCAGTCGAACAACCCCAACCGCTGCGTCTCGCGCCCGGCAATAGTGACTTCGACCAGGCTGCTGGCAGCAAACAACAACACCGTCGACGCCGAGCTGTACACCCGGCTGGTGCCATCCAGCCACTGCAGCCGCGCCCGATATCGCTGCGGTGCATAGATCAGGTTGAAATCGCGGATCGCCCCGCCCAGCAACTTGCAGCTGACCTGGCTCTCGCCGCTGAACGCAAACGCATCGAACGCCAGCAATGGCCGACTGGCCTGGCCGTCGACCAGCAGGCGCATGCCGTCGCCCTGCAGCACGGTGATGATCCGCTGGTAGCCGGCGAAGGTGGAAAAGCCGCCCGACTCTTCGATGTCGGCAATCGACAGACGCCAGCCAAAACCGTCCAGGCCCTCGCCACTGTCGCGGGTGATCTCTTCGGTGAAACCGCCACCGTTCTTCCAAGGCATGCGCGGGTAATCATGCGCACGCAACAACTGCAACTGACTCATTTGCTGAAACGTCCTTCCAGGCGATGACGGGAACCGGGGTGGATCAGCCGTGCAGCGGTCACCGGCTGGCGGCCGGACCAGGTGCGACGACGAATCAGCAGGCAAGGCTCGCCCCGCTCGATCTGCAACAGGCGGCATTCTTCCGGCTCGGCCAGGATCGCCTCGACCACATGCTCACCTTCGGTCAACGGCGCCACCTGGGACAGGTAGGCGTAAGGCGTCTGCCGGGTGAAATCCTGCTTGAGGTAATCGGGCGCAATGGCCGCGTTAACGTAGCGGTCCTCGATCTGCACCGGCACGCCGTTCTCGAAATGCACGATCAGCGAATGGAACACCCGCTGACCTTCACGCATGTCCAGAGCCAGCGCCCGCTCGGAGCCGGCCGCTTCTTCGGCAAGCGTGATCACCTGGCAGCTATGCTGGTGCCCGCGCGCGGCAATTTCATCGGCAATGTTGTTGACCTCGAACAGCGCCGAACGGCCCTTGGGCTCGGCCACGAAGGTGCCGACCCCTTGCATGCGCACCAGCAGGCCCTCGGCGGTGAGTTCACGCAGGGCGCGGTTGATGGTCATGCGGCTGAAACCCAGCTCGTTGACCAGCTCGCTCTCGGAGGGTACCCGGTGATGCGGTGGCCAGCTGCCGTTGTCGATCTGCTGGATGATCATCTGTTTGACCCGGGCGTAGAGCGGCGCCGGGCCCTCGCCCATCTGGGCAACCAGCACGGAGACAGGAGGTGTCGGCACGGCGATGGATCCTTGTGCAAATGAAATGAGCGGTAGCTTGCCGCAGTTTACCCGGCAGGCAAACGCCTGTATATGTATATACAAGTTAACAATAACAGGATTCCACCGATGTCAGCCTACTTCGCCGAACGCGCCCTGCTACCTACGGGCTGGGCCAGCCATGTGCGTATCGAGGTCGCCAGCGATGGCCGCGTGGCCAGCATCGAGCCTGGCGCTTCGGCCGAAGGCGCCGAGCGCCTGGCCGGCCCGCTGCTGCCCGGCATGCCCAACCTGCACTCGCATGCCTTCCAGCGCGCCATGGCAGGCCTGGCGGAAGTTGCCGGCAACCCCAACGACAGTTTCTGGACCTGGCGAGACCTGATGTACCGCCTGGTCGGGCAGATCAGCCCAGAGCAGCTTCAGGTCATCGCCCGCCAGTTGTACATCGAGATGCTCAAGGCCGGTTATACCTCGGTGGCGGAGTTCCACTACGTGCACCACGACCAGGCCGGCAAGCCCTACGCCGACCCGGTCGAGCTGTCGCGACGCATCAGCGCGGCCGCAGCCGACAGCGGCATCGGCCTGACCTTGCTGCCGGTGCTGTACAGCCATGCAGGCTTTGGCGGCCAGGCGCCGAACGACGGGCAGCGGCGCTTCATCAACTCCACCGGGCAGTACCTGCAGCTGCAAGCCCAGCTCGCCCCGCTGCTGGCCGCGCAACCGGCGCAGCAACTGGGCCTTTGCTTCCACTCGCTGCGGGCGGTAACGCCTGGGCAGATCGCCGAAGTGTTGGCGGCCAGCGACAGGCAGTGCCCAGTGCATATTCACATCGCCGAACAGCAGAAGGAAGTCGACGACTGCCTGGCCTGGAGCGGCCTGCGCCCGCTGCAGTGGCTGTACGAGCACGTGGACGTGGACCGCCGCTGGTGCCTGGTACACGCTACCCATGCCGAACCGGACGAAGTCACTGCCATGGCCCGCAGCGGCGCAGTGGCCGGGTTGTGCCTGACCACCGAAGCCAACCTGGGCGATGGGATCTTCCCGGCAGTGGATTTCCTGGCACAGGGCGGGCGTATGGGCATTGGCTCGGACAGCCATGTGTCGTTGAGCGTGGTGGAGGAGCTGCGCTGGCTGGAATATGGCCAGCGCCTGCGGGACCAGCGGCGCAACCGCCTGTATCGCGGCGACCAACCGATGGTCGGGCGCACGCTGTATGACGCGGCGTTGGCCGGTGGTGCACAGGCGCTGGGGCAGGCGGTCGGCGAGTTGGCGGTGGGCAAGCGTGCCGACTGGCTGGTGCTCGATGGGCAGGACCCCTACATCGCCATGGCGGAGGGTGATGCCATTCTCAACCGTTGGCTGTTTGCCGGCGGCGATCGCCAGGTGCGCGATGTGATGGTGAATGGGCAGTGGGTGGTGCGCCAGGGGCGGCATGCGCAAGAAGAAGAAAGCGGGCGGGCGTTTGCCGAGGTGTTGCGCCAGCTTTTGGGCTGAGTGTACCGGGGCTGCGTTGCAGCCCTTCGCGGGCAAGCCCGCTCCCACAGGTTGGACTGCCCCACAAAATGTCTTGGGGGCAGCCCAGGGTTCAGTGCAGAACCTGTGGGGTTTGCCCGCGAAGGGTTGCAACGCAACCCCAAAAAAACTCAGTGCATTTTTACTATTTGCTGATCGGACGCCCGCCAGATCAAGCGGCTGGTGTCATACCCCTGCTGCCGCGCCCTGGACAGCAGGTTCTCACGCTCCCAGGCCGGCAGTGTCGGCGTGCGCGACAGAATCCAAAGGTATTTGCGGTCCGGGCTGCCGACGATGGCCGTACGGTAGTGGTCGTCCACATAAAGAATCCAGTACTCACCCCGCGCCACCCCAGGCACCAGCCTGGTGAACCAGTTATCGAACTCGACCCACAGCTTGTCGGTGTGCCCCGGCTCCTGGATATTCGCATGCCCTTCGGCGCGAAGCCATTCATCACCCATGGTGCGGCAGCGGTTGAGCACGCCATAACTGCCATCAGGCCTGAGGTTGTAATGGGCCTCGGACTGCTCGCAGCCTTCCTGGTAGCGCATGGGCAGGCGCGCCAGCTCATACCATTTGCCCTGGTAGCGTTTGAGATCGACATGGCCGGCGGTTTTCGGCGCCAGCGGGTCGTGCACGGAACCTGCACAACCGCCCAGCAGCAACGCCAGGCAAACCCCCATCAGCAGGTACGCACGCCTCATTTGAGGCCCTGCCCGGAATACATCAGCACCTTGTCAGCTGCGTACTGCACGCTGATGAAGCTCTTCTCGTCCCCCCAGGTGCAGCTGCTCATGCCCAACGCGCCAGAACACTCGGTCGGCGTGCCGAGCAACTGCTCGACCTCGGCCTTGTTCATACCGGCCTTGATCTTGGAATAGTTTTCCTGATTGATCTTGCTGCAGGCAGTCAGCACGACGCACAGCGACAACAGGGCGAGGGAACGCAACGACATGAAGGGACACTCCTGAAAGATGATACAGGCGAGTGGCCTGCAGTGACCTTCGACGTGAAAATCCCTCCCAGGTTCCCTGCCCCACCCCCTATGTCCCTACACCATTGGTCGGATGGCCACTACTGTGCGATTAATCACAAAGCATTAATCATGCGCCCAATAAAAAAGGCCGCCCCCAATGGGAGCGGCCTTGCGTCGCGATGCCTGCACAGCAGGCCCCTTGGGCCTCAGAACCGGGACCCAGGCTCCAGCAAAAAGTCCATCTCTTCGCTGGTGCTCGGCCGCTCCAGCACCAGGTTGCGGTGCGGGAAGCGCCCGAAACGGGCAATTACCCGCTGGTGCTGCTCGGCATAGTCGAGGAAGCCTTCAAACAGCCGGCGGTTGGCCTCGGGCTGTTCGTCCAGCAACATTCGATAACGCTCCACGCACAGGTTCTGCCAGTCCAGCACTTCGGCATGCTCCAGTACCAGCAGCACGAACACGCGCTGGATCGGCAGCAACTGGTAATCCCAGCCCTTCTGCAGGCCCTGCATGGCCACCACCTGGGCACGCCGGTCGCCCTCGAAGGCACGCGGCGTGTCGCGGTAGATCATGCGTGGCAGCTGGTCGAGCAAAATCAGCAGGCCCAGCCAGCCCTGCGGGCTTTGCTGCCACTCTTCGAGCCCACCCGCCAGGGCATGCTCGACCAGGTCGCCAAACAGCGCATGGGCCTCGGCATCGTAATGTTTGCCGAACCACAGCGTGCTCTTCTCGTCAGCCACGGCCTGGGCACTGGTGCCCCAACCGAACCACCACTCCAGCAACGGCTGCCAAGGTGCGAGCATGACTTACTCCTTGTGGTAAGCAGTGACGCGCTCGACCTCTTCCTTCGAGCCGAGAATCACCGACACGCGCTGGTGCAGGCTTTCTGGCTTGATGTCGAGGATGCGATCGTAACCGTTGGTGGAAGCGCCACCGGCCTGTTCGATGATGAACGACATCGGGTTGGCTTCGTACATCAGGCGCAGCTTGCCCGGCTTGCTTGGTTCGCGGGCGTCACGTGGGTACATGAACAGGCCGCCACGGGTCAGGATGCGGTGCACGTCGGCCACCATCGAGGCGATCCAGCGCATGTTGTAGTTCTTCTTCAGCGGGCCGGTCTCGCCTGCCAGCAGTTCGCCCACATAGCGCTGTACTGGGGCTTCCCAGTGGCGCTGGTTGGACATGTTGATGGCGAACTCGGCGGTGGTCTCCGGTACGCGGATGTTTTCGTGAGTCAGCACGAAGCTGCCCAGTTCGCGGTCCAGGGTGAAGCCCTTGACGCCGTTGCCCAGGGTCAGGATCAGCATGGTCTGCGGGCCGTAGATGGCATAACCGGCAGCAACCTGCTCGGTACCTGGCTGCAGGAACGCTTCTTCGTTGAGGCTTTCGTTCTGGCTCAGGTACTGGTTAGGGCAACGCAGAACCGAGAAGATGGTACCGACCGACACGTTGACGTCGATGTTCGACGAACCGTCCAGCGGGTCGAAGACCAGCAGGTAGGCGCCTTTCGGGTACTTGCCCGGGATCTGGTACGCGTTGTCCATTTCTTCGGAAGCCATGCCAGCCAGGTGACCGCCCCACTCGTTGGCTTCCAGCAGGATATCGTTGGAAATCACGTCCAGTTTCTTCTGGACCTCGCCCTGCACGTTTTCAGTGCCCATGCTGCCCAGCACACCACCGAGGGCGCCTTTGGACACGTGATGGCTGATTTCCTTGCACGCACGCGCTACCACTTCGATCAGGAAGCGCAGATCGGCAGGGGTATTGTTGCTGCGGGTCTGCTCAATCAGATAGCGACTCAGGGTAACGCGGGACATGTATGGCTCCGAACGGATTGGGGGGATGAAAAACCCCCGCAGTTTACAGGGAGAGTGACGGGCTAGCGAGTGATGAGACTCGCCACGGCTCTCAGACGGCACAATAGGTCGGTAGTTCAGCCTTCGCCAGGCCGGTGGTCTGGTTGTGGGGCCATTCGCGGACGCGCCCGCGCCTACAGGTGGATAAGGGCCCTGTAGGCGCGGGTTTACCCGCGAACAAGCCAGCACAGGCCCGCCTCAGTCCAGCGCCTTCCAGATCTCGGTCGCATACTCGCGAATGGTCCGATCCGAGGAGAACCAGCCCATCCGCGCGGTATTGAGCACCGCCTTGCGCCACCACTCCTGCGGTGTGTGCCACAGATCCTCGACCCGCCGCTGGGCATCCCAGTAGGCATCGAAATCGGCACACACCAGGAAGCGATCGTAGGCCACCAGGCCGTCGATCAACCCGGTGTACCGAGAAGGGTCGTCTGGCGAGAACACACCACTGCGGATGGCCTGCAACACATCGGTCAAGCGGTTGGAAGCAGCTATGGCGGCATTGGCGCCAAAATCACCGGCACGCTTGCGCGCTTCAACCTGCTGCGCGGTCAGGCCAAAGATGAACATGTTGTCGGCCCCCACCTGTTCGCACATCTCCACGTTGGCGCCATCCAGGGTGCCGATGGTCAGCGCACCATTGAGGCCGAACTTCATGTTACTGGTACCGGAAGCTTCGTAACCCGCGGTGGATATCTGCTCGGAAAGGTCCGCCGCCGGGATGATGCTCTCGGCCAGGCTGACGTTGTAGTTGGGCAGAAACACCACCTTCAGCAGGCCGCGCACTGTCGGGTCGTTGTTCACCACCCGGGCGATGTCGTTGGCCAGCTTGATGATCAGTTTGGCCTGGTGGTAACTGGCCGCAGCCTTGCCAGCGAAGATCTTCACCCGCGGCACCCAGTTGGTGCCAGGGTCGTTGCGTATGGCCTGGTACAGTGCAACGGTGTGCAGCAGGTTGAGCAACTGGCGCTTGTATTCGTGAATACGTTTGACCTGAACGTCGAATAGCGCCTCGGGGTTGACCGTGACGCCGATACGATCCTGAATGATGCTGGCCAAGGCGCGCTTGCTGTGCAGCCGCTGGGCAGCGAACTGTTTGCGGAAACCGGCTTTTTCGGCGAACGGCACCAGGCCCGCCAGACGCGTCTGTGGGTCGTCCTTGAGTTCCGGCCCAAGCGCCTCGACCAGCATCTCGGTCAGTTGAGGGTTGGACTGGTACAACCAGCGGCGGAAGGTAATGCCGTTGGTCTTGTTGTTGATCCGTTGCGGGTAGAGCTTGTGCAGTTCGGAGAACACCGTGCTTTTCATCAACTTGCTGTGCAGCGCCGACACGCCGTTGACGCTGTGCGAGCCGAGAAACGCCAGGTTGCCCATGCGCACCCGTCGGCCGTTGTCTTCTTCAATCAGCGAAACCGCGCGCAGCACGTCGAAGTCGTGCAGGCCTTTGGCCCGCAACGCATCGATATGGTAGGCATTGATCAGGTAGATAATCTGCATGTGCCGCGGCAGCATGCGCTCCATCAGCGCTACCGGCCAGGTTTCCAGGGCTTCTGGCAACAGGGTATGGTTGGTGTAGGCGAGCGTGCCGACAGTCAGCTCCCAGGCCTTTTCCCAAGGCACTTCGTGCTGATCTACCAGCAACCGCATCAGCTCCGCCACCGCAATCGAGGGGTGGGTGTCGTTTAGCTGGATGGCCGCTGCATCAGGCAGGTTGAGCAGGTCCTTGTGCATGTTCAGGTGGCGCCGCAGCAAGTCCTGCAGCGAAGCCGAGACGAAAAAGTACTCCTGGCGAAGGCGCAGTTCCTGACCGGCCTCGGTACTGTCGGCGGGATAAAGCACACGCGAAATGCTCTCGGCACGCGCCACTTCAGCCACAGCCCCCAAATGGTCACCGGCGTTGAAGCGCTCCAGGTGCAGCTCTTCCAGCGCCCGCGCACGCCACAGGCGCAGGGTGTTGACGCTGGATCCGCGCCAGCCGACTACCGGCGTGTCGTAGGCCACCGCCCGCACCGTCTCGCCAGGCCACCATACCTGGCGCTGGCTACCGCTTGCATCGTGCACCGTTTCGACACTGCCGCCAAAACTGATCGGGTAGATCACCTCGGCGCGCTCGAACTCCCAGGGGTTGCCGAAATCCAGCCAGTTCTCGGTCTGTTCCTGCTGCCAGCCATCGACCACGGCCTGACGGAACAGCCCGTGCTCGTAGCGGATGCCGTAACCATGGGCAGCGATACCCAGGGTAGACATGCTCTCCATGAAGCACGCAGCCAGACGGCCAAGGCCACCATTGCCCAGCGCGGCGTCCGGCTCGAGCAGGCGAATGCGTTCGAGGTCCACATTCAGCCCTTCCAGCGCATCGCGGGCGACGTCCAGCAGGCCCAGGTTGCTCAGGCTGTCGTACAGCAAGCGGCCGATGAGAAACTCCAGGGAAAGGTAGTAGACACGCTTCTGGCTGCGCCGATAGGCCTGCCGGGTGTGATCCATCCAGTGGTCGACCATGTGATCGCGCGCAGCCAGGGCAATGGCTTCGAACCAGTCATGGTCGAAGGCGTGCTCGGGATCCTTGCCGACCGCGTAGGTCAGCTTGTTCAGTACAGCAGCGCGAAAATCCGCGACTTCGGCGTCACGTGCTTTGGGTTCCTGGGACATGCGGCATCCTCGGGCAAGTTGACGAAAGCGGAGGGAGAGTGTTGAGACTAGACCCTTCGACAGAGAGCGACAGTTACGGTTCGCAGTTTTCATGCCCACTCTGCGATTCCGGCAAAAGGTTGTTCATAAATTGAACAATTCCGGTATCATCGCGCGCCCCAAGACCGTGATCCACCCTATAAAGATGAAAACGACCCTGATCGCCGCGGCCGAAGTCGACCGCCTGGAGACCTGGCAGCGCTACACCAGCAACATGTGCCATGGCTGCCATTCGACCTGCTGCACCCTGCCGGTGGAGGTGAAGATCAAGGATCTGATCCGTATCGGCGTGGTCGACGAGTTCGAAAAAGACGAACCCCCCAAGAACGTGGCCAAGCGCCTGCAAAAAGAAGGCATCATCGAGCGCTTCAACCAGAAGTCCGGGATCTTCACCCTGACCCGGATGAGCAACGACGATTGCATGTACCTGGATCGTAAAAGCCGGCTGTGCACCATTTATGACAAGCGCCCGGATACCTGCCGCAACCACCCCAAGGTCGGGCCGCGGCCGGGGTATTGCGCCTACAAGCCCAAGGTGGTTGGGCGCTGATCTATTGCCTGCACCGGCCTCTTCGCGGGCAAACCCGCTCCTACAGGTCTTGACCTTTGTGGATATCCTGTAGGAGCGGGTTTACCCGCGAAGAGGCCGGTACCACCAGCACAAAAAACCCAGACA